>JBJMWV010000114.1:0-12459 GCA_045809985.1 Chthoniobacterales bacterium
CCTTCACGCCTTGCGGGCCAGCGGGGCCAGTGTCGCCCTTCACGCCTTGCGGGCCAGCGGGGCCAGTGTCGCCCTTCGCTCCTTGTGGGCCAGCGGGGCCAGTGTCGCCCTTCACGCCTTGCGGACCAGCAGGACCAATGTCGCCCTTCGGCCCTTGTGGGCCGACTAAGCCACTCGTGCTTCCGATGCCGAGCTGGCCGTTAGCATCGATGAAGACGGGATTGCCGCCGGTCATATTGATCCCGTTTATACCAGCGATAAAAGTTGCCGTCTGATTTGCCTGGTTGCCGATGCGAATCGTGCCGCTTTCGAGCTCATTCCCGCCGGGGCTACCGATATAGATGTTGTAATCGCCCGAGCTCAGGTTGACGCCAGCCGCGTAGCCTAGCGCAATATTGTAGCTACCGGTCTGGTTGAAAAGGAGTGTGGCCTCACCAATGCCGGTGTTTAAGTCGCCTGTCGTATTGTAAAAGAGCGATTGAACGCCATAGGCCGTGTTGTCGTAACCGTCCGTATTAGAAAATAGGGCTTCGTAGCCAGTGGCCGTGTTGTAGCCACCGGTTGTGTTGCTATACATTACTTCAATACCGAAGGCGGTGTTGTCACTACCGGTGAGGTTCCTCAAGAGCGCAGAATCACCGTTAGCGGTGTTGCCACTGCCGCTCGTGTTCTTCGAGAGCGCGGAATCACCGGTGGCCGTGTTGCCGCCGCCGTTTTTGTCGCTCGAGAGTGCATTGTAACCATTGGCCGTATTCCGTACGCCGGTTGTGAGATTCAAAAGTGCATTCTGACCTTCAGCGGTGTTTTCGCCCGGATACCCTCCACCCGGCGCCGGGGTGACCGCTTCTGCCGTCGGCAAAAGCGCGGTGCCGGCCAGGGCGAGTAACGCGAAATAGCGCCGTAAGCGCCGCCGGCCGATGCAGTTCCTTGCGAGCAAGCACGTTGTTTGAAGCCGGGCGGAGCGTTGCATTATGGAAATTATAAGCAGGTCTTGCACCTCGCCGCCTTTCCTCGCCGTTCCCGCTGGCTCGATTCCGCCAGCCGCTTCGAAGCCTCGTCGCAACTGGGGTCACTCAGACCCGACAATTGTTACGGGTCTAAACCGCAGCCTTAGGAGCGCTGAAGGTCTTACTGTAGAACCCAGAGCGATCGAAGCAGCAAGGCCGCCGCTTTCCGCTCGCCAGCATTGAGCACGCATTCTTAATCCGGCGCGTGCGCGTCTCTGCCTGCTTCGCGGAGGTGATCCACTGGACCCAATCTCGACGCGCGATGGGCGTGATGTCCGCCCACACATCCCGCGCCTTTGGCTGCGCGCCCGCAAGCGCTGTCCGCAGATCTCGTGGCAGGATCGGTTCGGGTTCCTCCGCGGCGGGCGCGATCTCTAGGATAACAACGTCGCCTGGCTCTGCGCCTGCTGCTTCGCTTAGCTTCCGATCCACTTTGAGCCAGTGGCTTTTTGCGCCGTCCGGTTCGAGCACGGCTTGGAAGGCGACGCCATTAATCGTGCCTTCAACCGCGGTCATGCTCCGCGACGGAAGCTTCACGCTGGCGTTCTTTGGCAGGATGAGAAAGGTCCACGAGTCGCCGTTCCCAGTCTCCGCCGGAAGAAGGAGTTTCGCTTTGAAACGGATCGTCGTGAGGGACTTCGTCATTGCTGCTCCATATTACACTTCGGCAGTTGCTTCGCAGATGAGAATCAATTTAGAAACCATCAAACCAGAATGGACCGCACGGGAGCGGCGTGACATGGCTAGAAATCCGATTACACCGAAACATTCGGAATTTCGCAGGAATGTTCGTTAGACTTATGCTTCGGCTGTTGAGCATCTTCGCTGTCGGCGGGCTGATTAGCGCGTCTGCTGCAGCTGCCGAGTTAGTCGACATGGAGCTCATGACCTACCCGGAGGTCGCAGCGGCGATGCATGAAGGCAAGACGACGGTTCTGATCTATAACGGAGGGACCGAGCAGCGAGGTCCACACGCCGTTCTCGGCGGACATTCTCTGGTTGCGCGTCGGGTTGGCGTTGAAATTGCCCGGCAGCTAGGGAACGCGTTGCTCGCACCCGTTCTGCCCTTCTCGATCGCTGAAGAGCATCTCAACGCAAAATGGCCCGGAACCATTAGTCTGCCTGGGGTGGTGTTTTCGGCCGTCAACGAAGCTGTCGTCGAGAGCATGGTCGTGAATGGTTTCAAGAACATCGTGCTGATGGGCGACCATGGCGGTGGACAAGAGGAGCTAAGAGCCTTGTCGCAACGGCTGGACAAGAAGTACGCGCCGCGCGGGAGTCGCGTCTACTTCTGCGGCGACGTCTATTCCAAGACCAACGACGACTTAGACGCCTGGGTCAAAGCGCATGGACTACCCGCAGACATTCACGGCGGCGTCCAAGACACATCGCTGCTCATGTACCTGGGCGGCGATACCTACGTGCGCAGGGACAAGCTTGCGGCAGGCGATCCAGTAATCCTGACCGGGCAGCAACCCGATCGCAGCAAGCCCCTGGTGGATAACGGTGTCCTAGGTGATCCGAGACCTTCAACACCGGAGATGGGCAAGGTGTTTTTTGACATCAAAGTTCGGAATGCTGTGGAGCAAATCCGTTCGCTAGTGTCTTCTGAACCCTGCGAATGACCATGTCGAGTGAAGGCGGCTGTTTATGCGGCAAGCTGCGGTATCGGCTGGGTGGATCCGTCCGAAACGGCTGTATCTGTTATTGCATTGATTGCCGAAGGGCTAGTGGAGCGCCGGGCGTAGCCTGGGTTTCCGTCGGTAAGGAAGATTTCCTTGTGTTGTCGGGCGAGTTGAAGCAGGTCCGGCACGCTGACCGGCTCAGATCATTCGCCGCTTGCTGCGGGACGCCGATTTTGATCCAGGATGCCGAGGATTCAGAATGGGTTGATGTCACGACTTGTTCGCTGGACAGCCCTGAAGTGCATTCTCCGCAAGCCGCCATTTGGACGGAAGATCGTTTATCCTGGATTCCAAGTTTAGGTTCACTGGTCGAATTCCGACGTGATAGAGAGAAGGCTTAACGAGGCAAAGGTCTACTCGTTACGGGACTCGTGTTTAATTTCGCATGACAAGCATGTTCATTCGAGCCGCGGCGCAGTCGTCTTGCTCTCGTTAGGTAGTTACCCGTGAAGACGCAGGTAGAGTTCCGTTCCACAAAGTTTCCGCCGTATGATGGCGAGCAGGAGCAGATTAATCCTAGCCTATGGGGAAAGCGGCTGGCCGAGTATCTCGTGCAGAAACTTCGGGAGCGTGGGATCGAGACGGAAGAGATCATCGCCGAGGACTGGGGATGGTATATTCCAGTTCCGAACGAGGAATTCAGACTTGCCCCTGTTGTGGCCACCAGGACGGAGATAACGACGAGTTCCTGGTCTTCACTGATCCGAGCACGCCTGTGGTGAAGCAGCTCTTCAAGAAGATCGATGCGACTGCGCAGCTGACCCGCCTGACCGATGCGTTACAGCAGATTCTGTCTTCTGACAAAGACATTAAGGATATCGTGTGGACCGATTCCCGATGAATTTCCCTACCAAGGATCTGCCCCGACAGCACTCGGGTGATTTTCTCCCTGATTAAAATTCCTCAGCTATGACGCTATCCGAATTTCTCTCCCAGGCTGGGTTCCGGCAAGTTGCCCTCTCTCGCAGCGGCGTCGGACACTTCCACGCACAGGGTTCTCTGAATGGCCATTCCGTTGCTGTTCTCATCGACACTGGAGCCGCTAGCACGGTAGTTAGCCTGGCGCTGGCGCGAGGCCTCGGACTTGCCGTTAACAAGCTGGACATGAAGGGAGGTGGAGCGGGTGCCGCGCAGCTGGATATTTTTCATCTTACCGACGCTATGCTTTCGCTCGCGGACGTGCAGCCACGCTATCGCGCGTTGTTGGCAATGGACCTCACCCACGTTAATCAGGCCCTCGCTCTCAAAGGCGAGGCACCGGTCGATGTCATTCTCGGTGCGGACGTTTTCGAGGCGCACGCAGCGGTCATCGACTACGGTAGTTCGTCCCTTTTCCTCAAGGTCTGACATTCGCGGACCTAAGGAAACTCTACGGATCGGACCGCATCGGTGGACCACTCTCGCTGGACGAGTGATTGAGCGCATCCAGGAAGGTCTTAGCGGCTGATTTTCGCTTATAGAACAGCGCTCCTCGCTACTCCTTCGCTTCCTTATCCCAGGTCTTCTTCAGATACAGCACGCGACCGGAGCCGAGGTGGTAAACATGATAGTCCTGCGGGTTCTTGGAGTAATACTTCTGGTGATATTCCTCAGCCGGGTAGAAGGCCATTACCGGCAGGATTTCGGTGGCGACTAGTTTCTGGAATTTGCCGGACTTGCCGAGTGCCTCTTTAGAGGCTTCCGCGATGCGCTTTTCGTCATCACTGGAGTAGTAGATCGCAGTGCGATAATTCTCGCCTCGATCGGCAAACTGCCCGTCCGCTTGCGTCGGATTGATGTTGCGCCAGAAGTGTTCGAGCAGCTGTTCGTAGGTGACCTGCGTGGGATCGTAAGTGACCTCGATCGCCTCACGATGCCGCGTTTTGTGCGACGAAACGGCCTCGTAGTTCGCGTCCGATTGCTTGCCGCCGGTGTAGCCGACGACGGTTTTCGTCACACCTTTGACTTTATCAAACGGTTCCTGCATGCACCAGAAGCAGCCGCCAGCGAAAACGGCGGTCTTCGTCGCCTGCGGCGGCGTCTCCTGTGCAATCGCCGTCGTGGCGAGCGCGAGCGTGATGATGAGTTGCTTGAACATATGAATCCTTAGTCGGCGTTGTCTCTGTTCCCTGACAACTATTCGCCCGATTCGTTCACGCGGTTGCTTCGCGCGACTGTGTCGCAACTATTCCGCGATGCGGACAAATACGCGAACGGTTCCCGAGGCCGAGATCGTGCCCACGAGTGTGCTCGCGCCGATCGATCTCGCGCGCGCGTTCGGCCGAGTGGCACCGCTTGAAGTCGATCTTGGCTGTGGCGACGGCACGTTCCTCGCCACGATCGCGCGGCAGAACCCAGAGCGAAATTTTCTTGGAGTCGAACGGCTCGCGGGTCGCGCCCGGAGTGTATCGCGCAAAATTGGCGACCATCGCCTAACGAATGCTCGCGTCTTGCATGCGGATATTCTGCATGCGGTGCAGCATTCACTTCCGCCGGCATCGGTTGACGTCTTCTACCTGATGTTCCCGGACCCCTGGCCGAAGCGACGGCACCACACGCGGCGCACGTTTAACACAAGCTTCCTCCGCGCTATTGCGCGCGCGCTCGTGCGCGGCGGCGTCCTGCACGTGGCGACTGACGACTCGCATTATTTTGCGGGGATGCAGCTCGTGCTGAGCGAAGCGCAGATGCTCAAGCAAGCGGAGGCCGCGGCTGAACTTCCTATCACGACCTTCGAAGCGCGCTTCCGCGAACGCGGATTAGAGATTCACCGGTTCGCGCTGGTCAAGGATTGATCCGGCTCGAGAAATGGCACCGCTTCCCAACGCTTGCGGAAGAAGCGTAGCGTCACCGCGCCAGTGCGATCCTGCCGGAAGAGCTTAATGCCGCGCGCCGCGACGTCGGCGGCCCAGTCCTCCTTCACCTGTTCGTTAAATGGAAACTCGAGTGAGGAGCTGACGATCAATTGTGGAGCGACAGCGTTGATGAAGTCAGCTGAGCCCGAGTTTGCGGAGTGATGCTGTCCTTTGATCAGGATGTCGCTGCGCAAATCGGCTCCGCTGTGAAGCAGGAATTGCTCGGTCGCTTCACCGCTGTCGGAGGTGAGAAGAATCCGCCATTGATCCGCAATCGCGAGTTGCACCACCATGGCCTGATCGTCAGCCGTCGCGGCTTTGAATTCGTTAGGCGGAAAGAGAATTCGCGCGGCGATGTGTCGTCCCATACGGAATCCATCGGATGCGGCGAAGAGGCGGCGGTGGATTTTCTCCTCTTCGAAGCTCGCGATCATTGCGCGGTGCGTTATCGATTTGTCCGGCGCGGCTGTGTCGATGACGTCGCGTGGCCGGAAGACCCGCGCAATCGCCGGCGCCGCGCCAATGTGCGCCGCATCACCGTGCGTCAAGACCAGGCCATCGATGCGATTGACGCCGCGGGAGCGGAGGTAGCCGCGTACGATGCGCTGAAAGTTGCGTTGCGAACCGCAGTCGATCAGCCAATCGCTTGGACCGTCGCGCAGGTGAATCGCCGCGCCGGCGCCGAGATCGAGCGCGGTGATCTCGACCATCGCGCCACTCGGCAGATGCGGTCGACCGAAGTAGAAATGTCCGGCAGGCAAGCGCGCGAAGAGATGGACCGCGGCAAGAATCACACTCGCGAGACTCCAGTTCGCATTGTTGAAGACGAGCGCGAGCCACGACGCGATTGGACTAACGAGTAGTGACATCAACCCGACGGCCATGACGAAAAAGGCGATCGGCACGACGACCACATTCGCTATGAGTGAGATCGGCGTGACGAGATAGAAGTAGGGGAGAATCAGCGGGACCGAACCGAGCCACGCCGCGAACGAAACCGACATCCCGCGCGCAACGCCGTGCCACATCCACTGGCCGAAGCGTTGGATCGGACTGAACAAGCTGCGCGGCAGAAATGAATCGGGCGCGAACCACCTTACGAGCAAAACAAAGACGCGGTCCGCGAGCAGAATGATTGTGCTCACGACCGCGAACGAGAGCTGAAAGCCCATCGAGAAAAGCTGCTGCGTGTCGTAGCAAAGAATGAGCACAGCGGCTGCAGCGAGGCTGTTCAATGAGAACACCCGCCGCTCGAGAAACGCGCCGCCGAGGATCACCGCGGCCATCGTCGCCGCGCGCAGACTCGCGGTGTTGAGACCAGTGATCGCGGCGTAGAAGAAGAGTCCCGGAACAATCAGGCAGATCGCGACGCGGCGCGGAATGCGCAGGGCCGTCGCGATGATCCAGAGGAGATACGCCACCATGCCGACGTGCAGCCCCGCGACGGCGAAGAGATGGATTGTGCCGGTCTGCTGGAACTGCTCTTCGACTTCATCCGGCGTGTCGTCGCGCAATCCGAGCACGATGCCGGTGATCAAGCTTCGTTGATCCAGGGAATCTTCGAGACCGCGTGAAAGCGCTGCTTCGAGTCGCCGGCGTGAATACTGAGCTGCGGCGACAATCGGGTTTGCGCCGGGATGTCCGAGCACCCGGCCATTCTCAGCATAACGACTAACGAGTGCTGTCTGCACATCGCGTCGCGCGAGAAACGCGCGCATGTCGAACTCGCCCGGATTGCGCGGCCCCTCGATTGGCGCAGCCGAGCCAAACAACTGCACCTCGTCGCCGTATGTGACTGCGCCCGGCCAACGCGCGAAGAACGTGGCATGACATGGGTGCTCGATGCCATCGCGCGTCATCGTGTTTGCTCGCAGGAGAAATGAATTCATCCCGCGGACTGACTTCTTCGGTTCGCTCACGACGATGCCGCGCACGGCGATTGCCTGCGGAGCAGAGCCCAATTCGCGGGCCAGCGTTGCGCCCGGTGCATTCGTTAGGCGCAACGCGTGCACGGTGAAGAAGCACGCCGCAACGAAGAGATATGTGGGGAGCGAACGCTTCCGGATCAGCACGAGCGACGCGCAGATGACAATGAGCGTGAAACCGATCGTCGCGTGCGGCAAGAGATCCGCTAACGCGATGCCGAGCATCGCGGCGAAGGCGACCCCGATCAGTGGCTGACGCGGCCAGACCTGCGGCGACTTCATGCAGCGGCGTCAGTCGGTGACGACCGCGTCGAGAATGACATCATGTTCCGCCCGCGGAACGTCATTGCGTAACTGCAGCGCAAACGCGACTCCGATCTTCGCAGCATCGCGCGCCCGACCGGCGAGCAGTCGATCGTAAAATCCGCCACCGCGGCCAAGTCGGTGCCCGTCGCGCGAAAATGCGAGCCCCGGCACCAGAACGAGATCGGGCACGAACGGCAGTTCAAGTTCGTTCTCATGACGAACAGCGCGAGGAATGATCGCAACCAGCTTCAGCTGTTTCTTGATCGCCTCAGACAACGGCGCGATGTCGGGCTCCGTCCGCATCGGCGAAAAGAGCAACACGCGCTCAGCGTTACGCCACGCTTCAGAGGCAAGCATGCGTTCGCAGATGCGTGCCGAGCGCGCCGTTCGTTTCTCCGCCGGAAGCGCGCGTAACTGTTCCAGCATCTCTCGACGTACTACGGATTTGCGCGCTTCGAGATCAGCCGGCAACGTCATCGCGGCGAAAGCTTTTGCGTCACCCTCGCGAGCTTATATGGTTGCCCGAGCGTGCCGATTCCTTTTTCAAAAAAGAGCCCGCGGAACGTCATTCAAGGCAAAGCAAATGGCGTCAGCCCAGCGGTAAAGCGGGTCGGACTGAAGCCCGGAACGGATTGGCATAAGCGCAATTTTCTCACCAGCGTTCTCATTCCGTCGCTCTTCACCAGCCGTGCGGGCAAGAAGGGAATGCCGCTCTTTCCGAAAGTGGAAGGCGGTCAGGTTTGCATCACGTGGATCGGGCACGCGTCGTTCCTGATTCAGACCGAAAAGGTGAACGTGCTCATCGACCCGAACTGGTCGATGTGGCTCAAGGTCATCAAACGCCTGAAGCGTCCCGGCGTTGATCTGCATCATCTGCCCGAGATCGATTTCGTGCTCGTGACGCACGCGCACTTCGATCATCTCGATCGACGGACTTTGCGGAAGGTTGCGTCCGATCAGCCCATCGTCGTCCCGCTCGAAGTCGGCAATCTCGTGCACGATCTTGGTTTCAATATTGTGCATGAGCTCGATCATTGGCAGCGGGTTGAGCTAGGTCCATTAAGCGTCACGCTCACGCCCGCACATCATTGGGGTGCGCGCGTTTTGCACGATTCGCATCGCGGCTTCGGCGGCTTCGTTATCGAGACGGAGCACCGCTCGATTTTTCACTGCGGTGACACCGCTTACTTTGAAGGCTTTCGCGAGATCGGCGAACGGCACGATATCGAGATCGCGCTCCTGCCCATCGGTGCTTACGACCCGCCGAGCGGCCGCGAGGTTCACATGAATCCCGAGGAAGCAGTGCGCGCGTTCAAGGAGCTGAATGCTAAGACGCTGATCCCGATGCATTACGGCACGTTCCGGCTTGGTTACGAGCCGCTCGACGAACCGCCGACGCGTTTGCTTGCCTGCGCGCGTGAAGCCGGCATCGAGCAGCAGGTGCTGGTGATGAACGAAGGCACGCCGGTTGTCTTGTAGCCTGTTCCTGTGAAGCGCCGCGACGGTCGAGACGCGGCGAAGGACTTGTTAGGCGCGATCGGCGTCGGGGGACTGATCGTTCTCTTCTGTTCGCTCCTGTTGCGGCACGATCCGAACTTCTTTTGGACGGACGATTACCAGATCTCCATCCTGCCGGTCTTCACGGATGTGGCGCGGAGTTGGTCGGAAGGGCAGTTGCCGCTGCTCAGTCCTTATTCATGGGTCTGCAGCAATCTCGCGGGCGAGTTTCAATACGGCACCTTCTCGGTCTTCGTGAACGCAGCTGTAGTCGTGATCTGGAAGTTTGCGCTTAGCTTCCCGCAACAGGCGGCTGCTCTTTCCATCACTCATCTCGTCGCGCTTGGCATTGGCGCGTATGTCCTCGCGCGGGGTCGCGACTTGTCGCGCCCGCTGTCAGTTTTCGTGGCGTTGGTTGCCTCACTCAATGGCTGGATCATCTGCTGGGGCGCAAGTGATTGGTTTGGAGCACTCGCCGCATTTACCTGGCTTCCTTGGTCGTGGTGGGCGCTGGAAAAATCAGCCCGCGCAGAAGGATCGCGCACGCGGGTCTTGTGGCCAGCGCCTTTCATCTATCTGCTGATCGCAGGCGGCTTCCCGTACACCATCCTGATGCTCGGCTTAGTAACGGCATGGCTCGCGTTGCAAGCTCTACTCAGCTGGCGCGACCGGCTTGCACTCGTTAGGCTGGGTCTAGGATGGCTGTTAGGACTCGGCTTGTCCGCACCAGCGTGGATTGCGCTCGTCGACTACTCCGCTGGCTCGCGACGTTCTGTTGAAACGTTTCTCCCGCGCCAGTGGCTCGTGCCATTGAAAGGTCTACCCGGATTGATCCTGCCGGCTTGGACAGTGCAATGGCATGTTTTCGAAGAAGTTCTCATTTCTCATCCGGCAGTAGAGCTTGCCTGCGGCCTGGCACCGATTGTTCTGTTGCTTGCAGTTCTCCTGCGGCGCGAAACACGGATCCTGTCGGCGCTGCGCTGGGACTTAGGCCTGCTTCTCGTCTCGTTAACTCTTTGCATGATCCCGAGTGCAGGGATTCTTCGCTTTAGTTTCCGCTGGCTCGCGCTTTTCCATCTCGTGCTCGCGCTCACCGCGGCAGAAGGGTGGCGCATCTGGACTGTGGGGCGTGAGCAACTAAGCCGTTGGCTATCTCCCAGCCCGGGCGCATGGGCGGTGTTCTTGGTTGCACTCTCCTGGGTCGGGATGGCGACGTTCGGCCTCACGACTAAAGGCACAAACCTGATTCTACCGCTCGTCTCTTTCAGTGCGGCGATCGTGTGGTGGCTCGGCGATATGGTTCTTAACCGTCGCGCAGCCGCGTGGCTGCCGGCGCTCGTGGCTTTCCCGACATTGCTCGCGACTTACCTGAGCCTCGATGTTCACGCCACTACCGCGCGTTACTGGTTCTCCGACGATCTCAAGTCAAGCGCACCGCTCGATCCTGATCGTCTTTACCTGAGTATTTACCCAGCTCCACAGGAGTACTACCGCGGGTCAATCACAGGTATGCCCTATGGCGCAACTACTCGGCCCGGCAGCACATCGATGTTCGGTCGCGTTCATCTCATCAATGGCTATAGCCCTGTCGGCCCGGCGGGCGTTAACCGATTGTTCGACTTCGGAACGCACGGCCATATCAATCCGGCAAAGCTGAACGAAGCCGTCATCGGCGAAGCTGGAAGTGGCGGCTTACTCGAGAACCTCGGGATTGACGGTATCATCGTCGCCTATCAAAGCTTCCTACCGGGAACGTTGCCTAACGATTGGCAGCTCGCCTTCCACGATAACGAAGCGGAGGTCTATCACCGCACCACGCCACTACCGCCAGTGCGCGCGCTCGCAGACGAGCAGTTTGGTGCTGCAAGCATTGAGGTCATCCAGAACGCGCGCCACCGCGTGCTGGCGGACGTCACGCGAAACGGTGACGAACGGCCGATTCGAGTGGCGTTTTCGCGGCCGTATTTTTCCGGTTATCGCGCGAAGTTCGACGGCCATGAACTCAGCGTCGGGTCGTTCCAGGGACTCATGCCCATTGTCGATATTCCGGCTGGCGAACGCGGCCAGCTCGAACTGACTTATCGCCCGCGTGCAGTAACGGTCGGCGTGCCGGTTGCACTGTTAACTCTGCTTTTAATTGGCCTTGCGATTCCCATCATTCGTGTCGCGTCGGAGATACCTATCACGAAGACTGCGCGTTAGAGTTGATAGCGCAATTGTAAGGTCACCAGACGTGGCGCTCCGATCGAGACTAACCCATCGGGTGTCTTGCCAGTTTCGATGTCGGTGTTGAGCAGGTTCTCCACTTTGATGCCCGTAGAAATGCGCTCTGAAAAATCGTAGAAAGCCGCGATGTCGATCGTGAGATATGGCGCGAGCGGAATTGCGTTTTGGTCGTCTTCAAACTGCCGCGTGCTGTAGCGCGCCTGCACCGTGACTAACGAATGCTTTTCGGGGTGCCATTCGACCGCGCCGGTGATGACGTGCTCCGCTGTTTGTGCGAGCAGCTTGCCGATGAGCGCGCGTTCCGCTGCGCGATCGATCGTCGGCTCCGTGAAAAGGTAACTTGCCCTAACGAATAGTTGCGGTGCGATTTGCCACGACGCGCCAAGCTCAGCGCCGGGCGCGGTGACGAGATCGATGTTCTGTCGCTGTCGCAAAACGCCGCCGGCCGGAATGAAACCGCCCGGATCGAAATTGCCCGGCCCAAATCCGATCGTCACGTTTCCAACTGCGTCTTCGAGATGGTTGTAGAAGAAGGTCGCGTCGACTCGCACCGGTTTGAGCGGGCGCCACTCGATGCCGGCCTCACCACCAATAAGGCGCTCCGGATCGAGGTTCGGATTCGCTTCTGTGACGACGTTCCCGACGCGGAACGGCCGGTAGAGTTCGTTCAGCGTCGGCAGGCGGAAACCGGTGTAACCCGCGGCGCGCACTGAGATGGTTTCGGTCAACTTTGCTGTCGTGCCGAGGCGGCCATTCACATTGTATCCATCGCGATCGGGAAAGTCGGAGTGAAGTGTAATCGCTCGGCTCGTGAGATTCCGCTCGGTGCGGGATGCATCGGTGAGTTGCCAACGATCAACACGCACGCCGCCGGTGATGCTGGCGGCGTCGGCGAATTGCCAGCGATCTTCGGCAAAGAAGCCGAGAAACAACTGCTCGCCGCCGGCATTGCGATCGCGCGTGTAGCTGTTTCCGATGA
>JBJMWV010000115.1:0-3698 GCA_045809985.1 Chthoniobacterales bacterium
ACCGAAATGATCAAAATCAGCGACCAAAGGATCAGCGAAAGGACGCCCGTCACATTCGCTGCCGTCACCGGCACGCCGTGCTCGCCGTAGAAGCACTCGCGCAGCGCGTAGAGCGGGCTCGTCCCGATGTCGCCGTAGACGATGCCGAGACTCGCGAGTGAGAGGAGCAGGAGGCGGCGCTTACGCTTCGCTGTGACGCTGACGTGCGCATGCGGGTGCGACATCTCAACGGCGGCGGGAATTGCAGTTGGCGGACCGGTCTTCACCGTTTCAGCG
Source organism: Chthoniobacterales bacterium (assembly GCA_045809985.1). Lineage (GTDB taxonomy): Bacteria > Verrucomicrobiota > Verrucomicrobiia > Chthoniobacterales > UBA10450 > JACCTI01. The sequence continues at coordinate 277 of JBJMWV010000115.1, forward strand.
CCAGCTTAGGCGCGGGGCAGAAGGCGAAGTAATTAAAACCGTACTAAAATGTGCGCCGGCTCGTTTTCTTGAGTTGGGATGCGCTAGATTGATCGCGTGCTGGAACAATCCAGTCGGCCCGACTCGGAGCCGCGAGCAAACGCTCCGTTTGCGCCGCTGCGGGAATATCTCATCGCGATTGGCGGCGTCATTGCGCTGACCGTCGCGTGCCAGTTGTTAACCCGGTTCACCGGTTACGCTGCAATCTCGCTCATCTATTTGTTAGGCGTTTTGCTCGCCGCCGTTTTCCTGAATCGCGGGCCGGTGCTGGTGGTCGCCGCGCTCAGCGCGCTCGCCTGGAATTTCCTCTTCATCCCACCGCGCTTCACGCTGCACATCGCGAAACTCGAAGACGCGCTCACCTTCGCGACCTACTTCATTATCGCCATTATCGTCGGCGGGCTCACTGCGCAGTTGAAAGCGCGCGAACATCTCGCCGCGCAGGTGCAGCTCGCGCACGAATCCGAGCGGCTGCGCAAGACGCTGCTCGATTGCGTTTCGCATGAATTGAAGACCCCGCTCGCCGCGATCACCGCTGCGACCCAGGAGCTCGGGCGCACTTCGCCTAACAAATCGCAGACTCAGCAACAACTCGTACGCGAAATTCGCGCGGCTTCGCATCGGTTGAATCGCGTGGTGAACAATCTTCTCGATATGAACCGCCTCGAGAGCGGTGTGGTTCAGCCGAAGCGCGAGTGGTGCGACGTGCGTGAGCTCCTGCAATCTGCGATCGAGACGGAGCGTGAATCGATCGAAGGTCGCGACGTGCGGCTCGAGGTGCCCGAGGACATTCCGCTCGCGCTTCTCGATCACGCACTCATCGAACAAGCAGTCGCGAAGTTGATCGCGAACGCGGGCAGCCACACGCCTTCGCAGCTTCCCGTCGAGATCGATGCGGAATACGAAAGCGGCGAGCTGCGTATTTCCGTGAGCGATCGGGGGCCTGGTTTGCCGCCGGAATCTGCCGATCGGGTTTTCGAGAAGTTTTACCGCGCAGATGATCGCAAAGCCGGCGGGTTGGGTTTGGGATTATCGATCGCGCGCGGCTTCGTCGAAGCACATGGCGGCAAACTTACGGCGGAGAATCGCGATGGCGGCGGGACGCGCTTCAACATCACCTTGCCGGTCCGCGTCACTGATGCGCGCGCGCTCGAACCCGCCTGATGAAATCGGCGACGCGCAGTGCGCTCATCATCGACGACGAGAAGCAAATCCGCCGGCTACTACGCATCGCACTCGAAAGCGCGGAGTATCACGTTTACGAAGCTGAGACCGGGCAAGCTGGCTTGAACGAAATCGTCCATCATCGGCCGGATGTCGTCTTGCTCGATCTCGGTTTGCCGGACATGGAAGGCGACAAAGTCTTGCGCCGATTACGCGAGTGGTCCGACGTCCCGGTGCTAATTCTTTCGGTGCGCGACGACCCGGAAGAGAAAGTCGCCGCGCTCGATGCCGGCGCAGACGATTACGTCACGAAGCCATTCGATACGGCCGAACTGCTCGCGCGCGTGCGTGCCGCGCAACGCCGCGCCCTCACCGAAACGGGCGAACCCGTTTTCAACTCCGGCCCGCTCTGCATGGATTTCGCGGTGCGTCAGGTGAAGCTCAACGGCCGCGAGATCAAACTCACGCCGACCGAGTATTCATTGCTCCGCGTGCTCGTGCAGAACGCGGGAAAAGTCGTGACGCATCGCCAGCTACTGCGCACGGTCTGGGGCGAGAAAGCGGAGAGCCAGGCGCAATACCTCCGCGTCTACGTCACGCATCTGCGCAACAAGCTCGAGCCGGATCGCGATTCACCGAAGCTGATCAAAACCGAAGTCGGAATCGGCTACAGATTGTCCGCACCGGTGTAGCCGGCGTTAACAATCTTTTAGCGTTCGCGCGGCTTCTTTTAATTCACGCTGCACCGCAGCGGCGGGCGACGCTTTCGGCATGAAAGCGATCATCGTCTTCATCTTCGACCAGAGGGACGTTCCTCGTGGACAGGCGCCGCGCTGGCGCGAGATCAAGACATTGCCGAACCGAACGACCGCCCCGAATCCGGCCGCTTCGTTTCCTTTCTGGACCTGGTTCATCGAAAATCCGCGAATCGACACGAGTCGCGAGATCACAGCCTAACGAGAGCTTGGGTTTCTGATTATCGCGACCAGCGTTCGTCGCCCGCGCAACGTTGATACGCCGCGCGCGGCCGCCATTCTTTATGGCGACTGGGGCACGAGTAAAGCCTACGTCATCGGACTCGCGTTCGCGGTCGCCGGCTACGCTTCGTTCTGGCTCATCGCGCTGATGTGCGTGCTGACCGCGCTAGTCGGCATCAACTACATGATCATCTGCCGCCTCTATCCGGACGGCGGCGGTGTGTATGCGAGCGTGCGGCATCGCTCCGAAGTCATCTCAATCGTCGGCGCCTTTCTACTCATCGCTGACTATCTGGTGACGGCAGCGATCAGCGCGCTCTCGGGCTTTCAATACCTCGGCGTGCCGCATCCGGAACGCTTCGCTGCGGTCGCGATCCTCGTCATCGGCTTGCTGAACTTGTTAGGCCCGAAACACACCGGCGGGCTCGCGTTTCTCATCTCCGTTCCAACCGCGATCGTCGTCGTCACGCTCGGACTCTTTAGCCTCCCGCATCTCGGCGCCGCGATTGGACATCTCCAGCCGTTGCACGGCGGCTTCTGGACGAACTGGTCGGGGTTCGTCGGCATCGTGCTCGCGCTTTCCGGCGTCGAAGCGATCGCGAACGCGACCGGCGTGATGAAGCTCGACCCTGGCAGCACGGACGCGCAGCCATCGGTGCGACGCACTTCCACACCCGCGATTCTTTGGGTGATGATCGAGGTCTGCATCTTCACCGCGCTGCTCGGTCTCGCGATGCACGCGCTCGGCGGATTGCAGATCGCGGGCGGCGACGTCAACGCGCCGGGCGCGGAAGGCGTGCGCGATTACATGCTGCGCTACATGGGCGAAGCGTTCGTAGGCGGCGCGCTCGGTCCGGCCGTCGGACATGTCTTCGGCGTCATCGTAAGCATCGTCTTCGCGTTGCTCCTTCTCTCTGCGACGAACACCGCGATCGTGGACTTGATCACGATCCAGTTCCTGATGGCGCGCGATCGCGAGCTGCCCACGATTTTCCAGCGCTTGAACAAGTGGGGCGTGCCGAGCGCCGGGATGTTGCTCGCGACGATTGTACCGATGTTGCTCGTCCTCATCGTGAAAGACATGGCCGGCCTGGCGGATCTCTATGCGGTCGGCGTCGTCGGCGCGATCGCGACGAATCTCGGCGCCACCGCGACGGACTGGAAGCTGCCGATCAAACCCAGCGAGCGCGGACTGATGTTCGTCACCTTCGTTATCATGGCCGCGATCGAGATCTCGCTGCT
>JBJMWV010000116.1:0-9281 GCA_045809985.1 Chthoniobacterales bacterium
AAATGTGCCTGCGCCCCCGGCATGTAGCTGGCGCGAGCTTGCCGAGGTGAGGATGGGCGGCACGAGGTCTGCAGAACAGACAGTGACGTCATTCAAGGTCGGCGTGTTGGACGTGTTGCTTGTAGTTAAGAGGGCTTTGTACTGGAGGTATCGATTCCCATTGAACTGAGCAAGCGATCCGCCGCTGCTAAAGAAGGTTGCGGCAGTGTTATCCGGTCCGACAAAGTTGAACGGTCCAGTCGCACTATTGCTGGCCGCTGCCTGGAAGCGGAGATTTGTGCCGGCAGGCAGAGCCACGTTATTCCACGAAAGCGTCGTCCAGGTAGGAGTAGTTCCAACAACTGCTCCGCTGTCCTTGGTCGAAGAAACGAAGTTGCCGGACGTCTGATAGGTGACCGGCGAGGTTACGAAAGTCGTGAAATCGAGGTCGGACGACGGCATCGCCGTCCAGCTACTTCCGCTCGTGATGGTGGTAAGGAACTGGCCATTGGGCAACGAACTAGTGTTTCCGATGACACTAAAGACGCTGCCGGAGTTACCCTTGAGAACGACAGAGTAGCTGGTCCCGCTGACCACCGCCGCCGGGGAGGCAAAGGTGGTGGTGTAGATCGCGGCGGTGCCCACGTTTGTGACCGGGCCGAGAGTGCCGGTGGCAAGCACGGTGCTGCCGGGATTCGCCCCGCTGACGTCGCGAATCTCCACCGTCAGCGCGCCGGTCGACCCGGAGTTAAGACCGAGAGCGACGCTGATCTTCGTTAGGGTCCCAGTCGTGCCGGCTTGGAACGTCTGGCCGCTCCAGGTCGTCGCGGTAGGGGTGTTGCCGATGAACAAAGATGAGGGCGAGCTGACCTGATCGGCCGCCTCACCGCCGGAGTTAGCGAGCTTCACGCTGCCGGGAGTAGAAGCGATGTCGGCGTTCGTTCCTGCGCCTGTGGAGAAGTCACCAAAGTTCGTGTCGGTAAAGCAGTTGTTGGCCGCGTTAGGCGTGAGCGCCAGGTTCTGCACCTTCGTGGCGCCTCCGCTCACAGTGACGCCATTGACGGAACCAGCCATGTAGCCTGCCGGGCTTGATGACACCGTGTAGCTTCCAGCATTGATCGCAGGTATTTGATAAAACCCACTGCCGTTAGTCGTCGCGGATAAGGTGCCGGCAAAAACAACTACGTTACCTAACGGATTACCGTTGCCGGCTGCGGTAACTGTCCCCTGCAACATCCCAGTGGCTGTTCCGGTTGAGCCATAAACGACGGAGGCCGACGCGCCTGAGTCGCTCGTCATTGCCGTAAGTGCTGTGCCGGAACAGTTATTCTTCGCGCGGACAAAGTAAAAGTATGTCGTGTTCGCGACGCCGGTAGTATCGACGTAGCTAGTCGCGGTCAGACCGGAGGCTAAGGCCGCACCGGCTGGGAAGACCGACGTGGTATTGCGATAGACCGAGTAAGTTCCGTCGGTCGCGTTTGTCCCCCACCCGGCCGGTGCAGCCCAGGTAACGGCTACGCTAGGAGTGGCTGAAGAATTCACGCTGGGCGGAGCGACGGCCGACGGCGCGGAACAATTGGTAATAGTCGAGGTCGCATTGTCTTCGCGGCGAGTCGGTGCCTGGGTATCGGCGAGCGGAAAGTAGGAGCGTGAGTCAGTCCACAACGGATGGACCTGGCGATTACTCGCCACGATACCGGTGTAGTCCCCGTATTGGTTACCGTTAAAGGTTGGATTATCCACCGCGTTCTCGTCCGAGTAGTTCACGTTGTTGCGCCACTGCGCGCCGTTGTCGTGGACGAGGAGATTGGCCTCATAGCTCGCGCCGCCATTAACCGAACGCGCATACACCGCCTGGGTCTTCCGATTAATAGGATCTATCCGCGAATCGACCCATGAGACGTTCACCGAGCCGTCGGATTGATCGACCGCGAGCCACGGGAAGAACTGGCTTGCACCCCAGTTATCGTCATTGACCTTTACCCGCGTCGACCAGTTAGTTCCCCCGTCAGTCGACCGGACCGTGTAGACATTAAGATCAGGACCGCTGGTCGTGCCTGAAGGAAAGTCGTTATAGGCGACATAAACGTAGCCGAAGAAAGCGGAGGCCGGATTTCGATCCACATCGATGGAAGCAAAGCCATTGATGCCGCGCTGATCCTGGGCCGGAGGATGGTTGTTAGATCCGAATGACTGCAGCGCGTTCGTCGCGATAACTACGGGCGCAGTCCAGTTGGCGCCACCGTCGATCGACTTCGAGAAGACAATCGTCTCCACGTTGTAGCGCGTCCACACCAGGTAGACTGTTCCGTCCGCTGCGACGACGAGGTTGCCGCCGATCGCTGCGGTGCCACTTGGAAGGAGGACCGTGGTCCAGGTAGCTCCCGTATCGGAGAAGGCGACGCGCTCGACGTTACCTTCATCCCAAACCACGTAGATCCGGCCGGGAAATGAGTGTGCCTGACCGGAGGTATTGTCGATCGCCATGAATTCCTTGTCATCCAGCGCGGTAGTAGCGGTAATTCTATTGACGACTGGATTACCAAATTGCGCCCAGCTCTGTCCGCTGTCGGTCGAGCGCGCAACGACGATACTTACGCCGTTGCTGCTACTGCTTTGTGAGAGAAGCATATAGGTAGCGTAGGCTCGACCTTGGTTATCCCAGGCTAACGCTGGATCGCTGCCAAACCACGCAGTTGCGCCGGGGACCCCGCCCGTGGCTCCTGTGTGCCAGGGGGCGCAGTTATATTTCCAAGTCGCACCACCATCGGTCGAGCCGAAGAGCGCCATCGATCCAAAGGTGTTAGCTGTGCCACCAGTAGGTGACTGACATTGCGCGGTCGTGTCTTTGAAAAAGGTATTGGAGTGGGCAACTAGCTGGAGCGGATTATTAGGGTTTATCGCGATGTTAGTTTCACCCTGATAACCCTCGACTCCGTTCGAGAGGTTGATGTTCGTGCCGATCAAAGCGGCCAATGGGGCCGAGTTGAATACCGAATAGGGCATGTATTGCCGCAGGTTGATCGAGTTCGCGTCGACCGAAGGTTTGGCCACGCCTTTGTCTCTGATCGTCCTCCACAACGCACTCGCGCAATCTGTGGTCGGTGGCATTGCGATCATGTGCGGGTGTTCGCGCCGATTTCGCTCAAAGACTACGGCCGGATCTTCCGACGCCGAATTAACGAGATCGACGATCTCCTGATTCAAGACTCCACGGCACTGCGGAAGATCGGGAGCGTTCTCCATCGTAAGCAAAGGTGCCTTCGATTTCGGAACTGGAGTGCCGTCGTTCCTTTGATTGGGCGAGCCGCGTTGCGCGAACGCGAGCGGGGCGCCAAACGCAAAGATGGCAAGTAGAAGACCGAAACCGCACAGAACGAGCCCTATAAGGCTGAGCGGCCGAACGAAGGCAGAGGTGTTGAATTTTTTCTTCATGGCAGAGCGGGGCAGACCCCGGGTATTACCGGTCGCGGAGAGGCCGCGTCGGATGGGCTTGGGCTAGTTGTGGGGAAGATTGGGAGGGCTTGTGGAGACTTGGGCAGGGAGAAGAAAGGGAGGGGCCGAAAAACGTCGGCCGCAGAACAAGGACGCCTTCTGCTAGTCCAACGAAGGTTGGCAGCTAGATCCAAGCGGGTACGGAAAAACGTGTCAATGGAATTCCAGCTAGGCCGCGCCGAGTAGTTACTCTTACATCGTCGAAAAGGCGCGGCTGGTGAAGCGTCAGGCGCGCGTTCTCGCAGCTACTAAGCGGGACGCGGGATGGCGCTTTGAGCAGACGGCAGAGCATTCCCCTGCGTCGTGTTATTGCTCGTTAGGGTGAAACCTCGCCCAGCTTTTCGTCGAGAAAGTTGGCCGTTCTGCGGCTGCTTTCCCGCATTGCAAAGGCAAAGCGGCGCTGCGTTCCTGCCCGCCTTCCACCATGTCAATTCCGCGGAGTTCGCTCTTCCTCCGCGTCATGTAAGTCTAGCCAGGTCTGAATATCATCACGATTCCCCCAGCCTGCCCGCACCTTTGCGGCTTGTAGGTCTTCGCTGGCCGCGTCGCGCCAGCCACGTTTCGCGATGAAGGCATTCCAGATCTCGATCTCTTCCTCGCTTGGGCGACGTCCTTTGTTGAAGCACCACTCGAGCATCTCTTCATCACTTCCACCTTGTAACGTTCGAACCACGAGTTCTTCATAGTCGACGCCCAGAAACCTTGTGCATCGCGCGTCGAAGAACGTCGGATCCTCTATCCCGGTGAAGTAGTCCTCCGGCAGCCGTCCGTTCGCGCGCAGCCTGATCTTGTCGAGCATTCGCGCGAAGTAGATCAGCCCTTTGGTCTCCTTGTAATCGCTGCACGGTGTCTGCATCATAGCTTCTGATGATTTGCCTGTTGTTTCTGCCGAGGAGTTCTCCGTCTGCGACGCTTTCATGCTTAAATAAACACCACTTCGGCTTAGAGGCGACAGAGCCCACTTTCGTGAAACGACCTGATCCACTTTGGTCTCGATGACTCACTTGCAACCGCGGTTCAACGGAAAGCAGCGGCGCCGTCACTCGATCATCGCTTTTGAAATGCTCCGGCTCGATCGCGACGCGAAGGAGCCGCTTCACCAACAACTCTACCGACAGATTCGTGACGAGTTGGTGGCCGGCAACTTCAATCGCAACTCTGCTCGGCTCCCCTCCTCTCGCGCGCTTGCCGCAGAACTAGGAGTAGCCCGGCTCACCGTGAAGCTCGCCTTCGAGACGTTGCTCGCCGAGGGTTATCTCGAGGCAACACGTGGCTCCGGCACTTTCGTCGCGGCTAAGTTACCGGAGACGTATCTTAGTCCGAAGAAAGCGACAGCCGAGCCGCGGCAGGAACGGCCCGCTCGCCTCTCCGATCGCGCGAAAGATCTGCCCGATCAGCGGACGGGGAAACAATTCGACTTCGGCGTCGCGGGCGCGCCAGGAGTGTCCTTTGTTCCCGCACTCGCGGCGCTCGATGAATTTCCGATCGAAGTCTGGGAGCGTCTACGCGCGCAGGTTCTTGCTAAGAAAGGCGCCCACCTTCTGCAGTATGCTTCCAGCCGCGGCGACGCCGACCTCCGCAAAGCGATTGCCGCCTATCTTTGCGACTTCCGCGGTGCGCGCTGCCATCCGGATCAAATTGTCATTACCGCAGGCACACAGCAGGCCATGACTATTGCCGCCATGGCGCTGGTTAATCCCGGAGACGTAGCATGGATGGAAGATCCCGGTTTTTACCAGGCACGTCGCGCATTTGTCTTCGCCGGCGCGAAAGTCGTGCCGCGACCAGTAGATCGCGAAGGGCTTATCGTAGGCAAGGTCCTACGCAACCACCTACCTAAGATTATCTACGTCACCCCCTCTCATCAATTCCCACTCGGTATGACTATGAGCCTGCCGCGGCGGCGCCAGCTTATTAATCTCGCGCATAAGCATGACGCTTACATCTTCGAAGACGATCATAACTCTGAGTTCCGCTTCACGGGGCCGCCGCTGCCCTGCCTGCAGGGGATGGATGATGCGGGTCGCGTCATTTATGCGGGCACGATGAGCAAGATCGTATTTCCCTCGTTGCGCATCGGTTTCCTGCTCGCGCCCGAGCAACTCGTTGATTCGATCATCAAAATTCGCGCGGTAATCGACCAGCACTCCTCGGCCATCGACCAGGCTACTCTGGCCCGCTTCATCTCCGAAGGTTACTTCCTTAGCCACATCAGAAGGATGCGAAAGTTATACGCTGACCGGCGTGAGTTCTTCATTGCGCAGTTCAACTACTCCTTAGGGAAATATTTCCGTCTGCAAATCCCGGAAGCCGGTCTGCATTTCGTCGCCTGGCTGCGACGGAAAGGTGATCTGCCGCTAGTTATAGAAGCCTGCAAGGAGATCGGTATTCGTCCATCGCCGTTGTCATCATCCTTCATCAATGCTGAGGAAAAGCCGGCGCTTACCTTCGGCTTCGCTGCCTGGTCAAAGGCGCAAGTCAGAGAAGGACTCGCCAAGCTAGACTCCGCTCTGAAGAACAAAGTGGGCTAGCAAGCCGCGTCTGAGTGGGTCTTGTCGCTCTAAAGCGCAACGACCTAGCCTTTCCTCAACAACCCACAGGAGGAAAACTCATGACACCAGAAAAGACAGTTCTTAACACTCACTCATCAATTCTGACCCGTTACACAGCCGACGACGGCTACCGTTCGTCGATCGTACTCGGGATCGTGCTCGCGCTTGCAGTTGGCGGCGCGGCTTATGCCTTCGCGGCCGATCCATCCGCGCAGAAGCAGCCGAAGTTCGATAACTACCAAGTCATCGACCTTCCCTCGCTCGGCGGCACGAACAGCCGGGGTAATAGCATCAACAATCGTGATTGGATCGCCGGTTACTCCACGCAGGCGGGCAATAAAACACGGCACGCTGCTTTGTGGCGCGACGGCGCGGTCACAGACCTGGGCACCTTAGGTGGCCCTAACAGCACGGTAGCTTGGAACGTGAAGAACAACCGCGGGTTGCTCGTCGGCATCGCGCAGACCGCCACGCCCGAGCCGCTCGGCGAAAGGTGGAGCAGCGCCGGGTTCTATGGCGGTCCGTTCGCTGTCGGCTTCATCACACTCGGCTTCGCATGGGAAAACGGAGTAATGCGCGGGCTGCCGACGCTCGGCGGTAACAACGGGTATGCTACCGCAGCAAGTAATAGCGGGCTCGCGGTCGGCTGGGCGGAGAATGCCTGCCGTGACGCGACCTGCGTGCCACCACAGCAGTTACAATTCCGACCTGTCGTTTGGGACACGCAGCACAGCGACCGCGTCTCCGAGCTTCCGCTATCTGCCGGTGACACGTCAGGAGCAGCAACCGCGATTAACAACTCCGGCGAGGTCGTCGGCATCTCCGGGATCTGTGATCAAGCCGTCGGAAGACACACCGCCAAGCATGCTGTTTTCTGGGACAAAGACCGCGTCGTCGATCTGGGCAATCTCGGCGCGCCATGGTGGAACACACCTACAGCAATTAACGAGCGCGGCGACGTCGTCGGTTTCGCCGGAGACCCTGCCTTTCCCGAAGGCGATTACCTGCACGCATTCATCTGGACGAAACGCGATGGCATTCGCCCGCTAGGCGCCTTACCCGGACATGTGCACAGCGAAGCCTACGGCATCAATGAACGGCAGCAGGTGGTCGGTATCTCCTGCGATCCCGACTTCGCTGATTGTCGCGCATTCATCTGGGAAGACGGCGTGATGCGCGATCTGAACGACCAAAAACAAGCCGGCTACACGGCGCGCCTTGAACAAGCGAAAGACATCAATGATGAAGGGCAGATCACCGGACGCGCGCTCAATCCGGTTACGGGCGTGCGAACGGCGTTCGACGCGGTGCCGATGCACGGCGAGTAAGTTTCAACAGAAACAACCCAAAGATGCCGGACGGCGCATTGCTGTCCGGCATTTTTGTGGGCGCCGCCGCGCCATCACGGAACCTCTCGCGCAACGATTTTCAGAGGTCTAGGACAGCTTCGAAAGCGAGGCGCCCGATCGCGTTTCGCACATGCTTCTCAAGGAGCCGAATCATGTCCGGCGATAGAGCGCTAACCGCAGTTGCTCATCGAGCGTCTTGCTCCGCTTGAGTGCTTCATCAAAGTGCTCCTTGGCCAGTGTCAGCACTTCGACTTTCTCGCGCGCGATCACGGTGGCATTGCGCGGGGCGCCCGTAAGCAACGCTACTTCGCCGAAGAAATCGCCTTCTTTTAAAGCCACATGCGCGTCGCTCACTTCGACCTCGCCGGAATCGATGATGTAGAATTTGTCGCCTACTTCTCCCTGTCGGATAATCGCCTCGCCCGGCGCGAAGCTTTCGATTTTCATCCGCTCCGCAAACTCCGCCAGCATGGCCGGCGGTTGGTCGGCGAAGAGCGGTACTTTACGCAGGAACTCGGCGATTTTCAGCGCCTGCCGGACCGCGACATTCGAGATAATTCGGCCGTCGACGAGATTAACGATGCGATCGGCGACATCCAGAATGCGCGGATCGTGCGTGACTATCAGGATGGTGGCCTGCTCTTCGTGCGCCAGCGTCTTCAGGATGTTGACGACGTCGCGGCCGGAATCTTTGTCGAGCGCTGCCGTCGGTTCGTCGGCTAGAACGAGTTTCGGCCGGTTAACCAGAGCGCGCGCGACGGCGACGCGCTGTTTCTGTCCGCCGGAAAGCGCCTGCGGCTTGTGATGCATGCGTTCGGCGAGTCCGACTTTGGTCAGGATTTCAGTGGCGCGATGATCACGTTCCTGCGCGTCGTCTAACGAGAGCTCGATCGCCATGTTGACGTTCTCGCGCGCGGTCAGCGAATCGAACAAATTGTGAGCCTGGAAGATGAATCCAATCCCGCGCCTCACTTCAACCAGCTCGCGCGGCTTGAGTTGATTCAGCTCGCGTCCGAGGGCGAAGACACTGCCTTCCTGAACGGAGCGCAACGCGCCGATGAGCGTGAGCAACGTCGTTTTGCCAGAACCCGACGGGCCAGTCATGATGATGATCTCGCCCGGCATCAGATCGAGATTGTTGTCGTAGAGAACGCGTTTCCGGTTCTCGACCAAACCGAAGGAATGATTCAATGCGCGCACGCGCACGGCCGGCTCCGCTCCGTTTTGCGCGAGCATCAAAAGAGCTCCGCCGGATCAACGGCGAGTGCTTTGCGGACCGCGAGCAAGCCGGAGACGAAGCACATCCCGATCGTGAGCGCGAGGACCAGCGCCACCCGCGTGACCGTGAGCTGAGTCACGATGCCGGTGAGCGCGGCCAGGATTGAATAGAGGCCGAAAGTCATGAAGAGCGCCGGAATAAATCCGATCACGCCAAGGAGAATTGCTTCGGTAAGGACGAGCCGGACCAGATCGCGATTATGATAACCAAGCGCCTTCATCGTCGCCAGCTGCGGCAGGTGATCGGCGATGTCGGTGTATAGAATCTGATAGCAGATGAAGATGCCGATGATGAATCCGACCGCGACACCCATGGTGAAGATGTAACCGGCTGGCGTCGTTTTCTGCCATGTCGCTTTCTCGCGCGCGACGATGTCGGCTTTCTTGAAAACTTCGACGTCCGCGGCGTGCAGCGCGTCGATCTGTTCGAGCACGTCATCCGCGGATGCGCCGCGCTCGAGTTGAACCACGCCGACGAAAACATCGCCGCGTTTTCGAAAGGGAAAAAGGGTGAAAAAGGTGTCGATGCTCGTGAGCACGTTGCCGTCGTAGTAGTAGTCGGGGCCGAGATCGAATGTGCCGACAACCGTCACGGCGCGGTCGGCTAGCTCGGTTGTCATTCCGTCTT
>JBJMWV010000117.1:0-3083 GCA_045809985.1 Chthoniobacterales bacterium
CGCCGGCACCGGCCTCGATGCCTGTCTGCCGCCATGGACGGAGGACGGCGGTTATCCTGCGTTGTTTCAGCGCCTGCGCGATCCGGCGACGCGCGAAAAGATCGCCGCGCAAGTGAAGGAGAACAGCGACGAATGGGAGAACATGTACTTCGCCGCGGGTTCGCCGGAGAATATCCTGCTCGTCGGCTTCAAGACCGAGGCGCTCAAGCCGCTCACCGGCAAATCGCTCGCAGAGGTGGCGCAGATGCGCGGGAAAGATCCGATCGAGACAATCATGGACCTGATCAGCGAAGACGAATCGCGGATCGGCACGGTCTACTTCCTCATGTCGGAAGACAACGTGAAGAAGGAGATCGCGAAACCATGGATCTCGTTCGGCTCCGATGAAGCTTCGCAGGCGCCCGAAGGTGTCTTCCTGAAATCCCATCCGCACCCGCGCGCCTATGGGAACTTCGCGCGCGTGCTCGGGAAGTATGCGCGCGACGAGAAGTTGCTCTCGTTAGGCGAAGCCGTCCGCCGGCTGAGCGCCCTACCCGCGACAAATCTTGGCCTCGATCATCGCGGCTTCCTCAAGGAAGGCATGTTTGCGGATGTTGTCGTTTTCGATCCCGAAACGATCGGTGACCGCGCGACCTTCGCCGAGCCGCATCAGTATGCCGTCGGCATGAAGCATGTGTTTGTGAACGGCAAACAAGTCCTAAAGGATGGGGAGCACACCAACGCGAAACCGGGTCGCGCGCTTTACGGACCCGGCAAAATCAAATAGGCGGAAAACATGAGACGCATTCTCTTCTTCCTTCTTCTGCTTCTCCTCGCTGCGTTTGTTAGCGCACAACGCGTGCAGGAATCTCCACCTGATCACTCAAACAAAACGCTCGTGACAAGGGAGACGCCGACGGGCCTAACGAATGCTGATTCTGCTGCGCTCCGCAAAATGGCGACCGATTACTACGCATGGCGGAATGAGAACAATCCCGTGCAAAGCAGCGAGACCGGTCTGCACACGTGGGATGATCGGCTGACGGATTACTCGCCGGCGAAGATCGCGGAGCGCGCGCAGTATGTGCGCGCGCTGCTCGAGAAAGTCCGCGCGATGAAGACGAGCGCCTGGTCGAAAGACGATCAGATCGACTGGCTGCTCTTTCGTTCGCAGCTCGAGCAGGTGGATTTCGGCGATCGAGTCCTGAAGTCGACGCAGAAGGATCCGCAGGTTTATGCCGGCGAATGCGCGAGCGCGATTTTCTCTCTCCTGAAGAAGGAATACGACACCCCGCGGAAGCGCGCGCTCGCGGCGACGGCGCGCCTGAAGCAGATGCCGGACATGCTGAAGCAGGGCCTGAGCAACCTGCAGACGCCGGTCAAACTTTACGCGCAGCTGGCAGCGCAATCGGCGCGCGCGATTGATCCACTTTTCACCGAAAGCCTGATGGCGCTGGACGTCGACCTTGCGCCTAACGAGCACGAGGAATTGGTGAAGGCACGCGATGCTGCGATCTCGGCATCGCACAGCTTTGCTGACGAGCTGGAGAAACGGATTCCGTCGCTGCCTGCCTTCACGCCGATGGGTGAAGCTAACTACAACTACATGCTAAAGAACATTCTCCTCCTCCCGCTCAATGCGAGCGAAGTGGAGATGGTCGGGCGCGTGGAGCTGGCACGTTATCGCGCGCTCGAGGCGATGCTTTCCGATCCGAAGCTGGCCGATCCTGATCCATCACGGAGCACAAACATTCCGCCGGACCAGCAGTCGTTTCTCAAGGCTTATGAGAGCCGCGAAGCGGAGATGATTTCGTTCCTCAAGGAGCACAAGCTGATCACGTTTCCGGATTATCTCGGGCAATTTCAAATCCGGCAATTGCCTGAAGCGTTCAAGCCAACGAGTCCCGGCGGGTTCATGAATCCGCCCGGTCTCTACGACAAGGATCCAGCCGGGTTCTACTTCATTCCGACCTACGATCCGAAGTCGAAGAACTTCTACATCCGTGCCGCGATTGAAGATCCGCGGCCGATCCTCGGACATGAAGGCATTCCCGGACACTTCTTCCAGATCTCGATCGCGAATCATCTGCCTAACGAGGTCAGGCGACAGCATTACGACAACACCTTCGGCGAAGGCTGGGCGCTCTACACGGAGGAGATGTTGATGCGGACCGGCTTCTATCCGGAAAACTCAGCGGCGCAGGGACAGATTCTGCGGCTCTCGCGTTATCGTTCCGCTCGGATCGGAGTGGATGTGAACCTGCATAGCGGCCGGTGGAGCTTCGAACAGGCGGTGCAGTACTTCATGGAAGCGGGCGGACTCGATCACGAATCCGGTGAAGGTGAAGCAGCCGGCGCGGCCTCGAGTCCGACGCAAAAGATCGGCTACATCACGGGCAAGTGGCAGATCATGAATCTGCTCGGGAAGTATCGCGATAAGCAGGGAGACAACTTCCGTCTCGGGCAGTTCCACGACGATCTGATCAAGAACGGCAGCCTGCCGCTTTCGATCGTCGAATGGATTCTGCTCGATGATCGCAGCTCGTTAGACAAGGCGCTAAAGTAAGCGCGGATGACGGCGGCGGATGGTTACGCGCAGCTTCGCGAAAGCGGGCGCGTGCACGATCGCGCGCTCTTCGTCACGGCGCGTACGCCTAACGAGTTGGAACTGCAGGCGCGCTGGTTCGCGGGAGATTTCGGGAGAAGCTTTCGCGCGGTCTCGGGCGAAGAGATCGAGATCGTGCAATTCGGAACCTGGAACCGTGAAGCGGGTCCGGATTTTCATAGCGCGGCGATTCGCGTGGATGGCGGCGAAGCGATCGGCGGCAGCATTGAATTCGATCTTGCCGATCGAAACTGGGAGGCGCACGGGCATGCGATCAACGCAGCCTTCGATGAGACGGTGCTGCATGTTTTCGTGCAGACGAGCGAGCCGACGTTCTTCACGCGCACGAGCTCGCATCGGAACGTCCTCCAGGTGCGGGTCGATCCTGCGGTATTGCCCGATGCGTTTTCGTCGAACGTGCCGCTGGCACGTCCGGGAAGATGCCACGCGCCGCTGAAAGATTTGCCGGAAGAGCGCGTGCTCAGCGTGCTCGATGCCG
>JBJMWV010000118.1:0-7818 GCA_045809985.1 Chthoniobacterales bacterium
AGCATGCTCGCGCAGATGCGTGAGCGCGAGGAGAGCGTCAAGCCGAAGGTCAGCTTCGAAGTCGGCGAGACGGTGAAGGTCGCCGACGGCCCGTTCCAGAACCAGAACGGCGTCGTCGAAGAAATCGATCCCGCGCGCG
Organism: Chthoniobacterales bacterium; assembly: GCA_045809985.1. Classification (GTDB taxonomy): domain Bacteria; phylum Verrucomicrobiota; class Verrucomicrobiia; order Chthoniobacterales; family UBA10450; genus JACCTI01. The sequence goes on from JBJMWV010000118.1 coordinate 140, forward strand.
GCAAACTCCGCGTGTCGGTCACCATCTTCGGTCGCTCCACTCCAGTGGAACTCGAGTATTGGCAGGTCGAACGAGGCTAATTTTTATGGCGAAAGAGATTGTTGCTCACATCAAGCTGCAGATTCCTGCAGGTCAGGCGAACCCCGCACCGCCAGTCGGCACTGCGCTCGGGCCACGCGGCGTCAATATCATGGCGTTCTGCAAAGAATTTAACGCCACCACGCAGAAGCAGGCCGGCGACATCCTGCCGGTCGTCATCACCGTCTACAAAGACAAGAGCTTCACCTTCATTACGAAGAGCCCACCGGCCGCGGTGTTGCTCAAGAAAGCAGCGAACATCGCCGCTGGATCGAAAGAGCCTAACAAGACCAAGGTCGGCAAGGTCACGCGCAAGCAGGTCATGGACATCGTGAACACGAAGCGCAAAGACCTGAACGCGCGCAGCGACGAAGCGGCCTTCCGCGTCATCGCCGGCACTGCGCGGCAGATGGGCTTGGAAGTCGTCGACTAGTCGTTAGTCCGCGAGGTCTTCAGTGCAGCGGCGGAACATCATCCGCCGCGCCGAGTAGTTCCCATCGCTGCAACGCGATCGGGACGTTTCCGTTTTTCCAGACGAAATCGTGGAAGGCGCGGAGATCGAATTGGTCTCCCTGTTTCATGCGCGCTTCCGCGAGCAGCTTCGTGATCTGAAGCTTGCCGATTTGGTAGGTGATCGCCTGGCCTGGCGCAGTCGCGAACGCGATGGCTTCCTGGCGCGCGGTGCCCACGTCCATCGACACCTTCTCCTGTAAGTATGCCGCCGCTTGCTCGAGCGTGAATTCGCCGAGCGCGAGTTGCACATCCACTTCGACGCGCAGCGCGCGGAGTCGCATGAAGTTGTCGATGATCTCGCGTGTGTGCGGGCTGTCGTCGAAGAGCCCCGCCTGCAACATCATCTCTTCCGCGTAGAAGCCGATGCCTTCGTTCGCGCCGGAATCATAGTAGTGCCGCCGGATCGGATCTTCGTGCTTCCACGAAAGACACAGCTGGAAGTAATGACCCGGAATTCCTTCGTGTACCGTGAGCGGCCGCGGATCCTGCGCAGTCGCGCGTAGGAAGTAGCCCGCGTCCGGTGAAGGCTCGGTCACGTAGCGAATGCAGTTCTCCTTCAGTCGCGCCGGCGATGTGAAATCGTCCATTTCACCAAAGCCTTGCAGCGCGCGGAGATACTCTGGCATCGCGCGCAGTGTGTAGTGCTGCATCCAGTCGGGCACTGTGAGAACGCGACGCTTCTGGAGAAACTCGCGCACGGAGAGTTCTTTCGCCGCGCTCGTTTTCACCCAGCCTTCGAGGTCCTTCGCGAACGGCAGCGGCGGCACATCTTTGTCGCGGTTCTTCTCGTAAGTCTCGAACGCAACGGCGCGACTCCATTCCTGGCGGCCCATCGCGAGCAGTTCCTCTGGCGCGAACGGCATCAGCGCGACATTGCGCAGGAAGAAAATGTAAGCGTCGCGGCCGAGCGCGGTCTTCTCCGGCGATGATGGGAGCCGCTCCTGTAACATCGCGCGGAACTTTTCGATCGCGGCTGCAGCGCGATCGATCCCACCGGCGAGCTGTTGTTCACTCAAGGTGGTCTGCGGACGAAGAGGCGGCGCGACTTTTTCCAAGTGGTCGCGAATCCCATCAAGCGCCTGAATCGCGACGGTCGCAAACGGAGCCGGCACTTGGTCGAGATTCGCTTCGGCCTCTTCGAGAATGGCGGGAATGTTTTCGATCCGCGTCAGGATCTCTTTGCTGCGGCGCTCATCGTACGGAGCGGGCACAGTCAGCGCTTCGACCACCGGTGTGAGCGTTTGCTCGAGGTAGAAGGTTGGATCACGTCGCCAGCGCGGATTGACGTCGAGCTCCCAGCGGACGCGCGCGAGCGCGGATCCGATAAGACGGTAGTCGACCTGATCGGCAATCGCCGAGGCGCTCGCGTCGGTTTGCTTCCAGCGTGCTTCGAATTCCGTGAGTTTGTTGCGACGTGCTTCGATGCTTTCGCGCGACCAGCTGCGAACGCCGCCCGGTCGCTCGACACGGTTCACATCGTCGCTCGAAAACGGCGCGTTCTGCGCACGCCACGTCCAGAAATCCGAAGCCAGCTTTTGCAGCGGAGCGTCTGCAGCTTCGGCTCTCGCGATGAGCGTCGCGCAGAACATGAGGCAAACCAGAGGGAAGTAGCACTTCATCCCGCAAGACTGCGCAAGCGACTGCGCCAAGGTCGAGCGCAACATCATCAGCTGCGTGCGTGTTGCATGGCGGCGACGGTTTCCGCACGATGTCAGCCGTGGCCAAATCCGCGCAGAAGAAGCGTCGCCTAACGACAGATGCGGCGCCGCGAAAGCATGTCGCCGCTTGCGCAGGGTTTGTGTTCATCGCTGCGCTCATGCTCTACGCGCGGACGCTCGCGCCAACCGTGACGCTGGTCGACAGCGGTGAACTCATTCTCGCCGCTCACTCGTTAGGCGTGGCGCATCCGCCGGGATTTCCGCTCTACGTCATGCTGGCGCATCTCGCGTCAATCATTCCGATCGGCAGTGTGGCGGTGCGGGTGAATTTCGCCTCCGCGTTCTTCGCCGCGTTCGCTGCGGGAGTGATGACGCTCGTCGTCGGCGAACTTCTCCCGATGCTCTCCGCGCGCAATTCTCGGATCACGGTCGCCACTTGTGCAACGGCTGCGGGTTTCCTCCTTGCCTGTTCACGCACGCTCTGGTCGTACGCCACGATCGCGGAGGTCTACACGCTCAACACGCTGCTCATCCTGACGATCCTGTTTTTGATACTGCGCTGGCGGCGGCGCATCATCGAGGCAAAGGCGAATGATGTCTGGCTCTACTCGGCCGCCGTAGTCTTCGGACTCGCGCTCGGAGTTCATCACGTCACGGTCGCATCGATCCTTCCCGGAATTGCGGTGCTCGTTTATCGCACCGAAGGATCGCGGTTCTTCTCGAGCAAGCGGCTACTTTTCGCGGCACTCTCCTCGTTAGGCGCGCTCGTGCTCGCCTATTCGTACCTGCCGTTCGCAGCTGCACTCGATCCGATCCTGAACTGGGGCGACCCGCGTTCATTCGCTGGTGTCTGGCGACACATCAGCGGCTGGCAATATCAGTCTTATCTCTCGTTCGACGTCACGGCGCTCGGCCAGGAGTTCGCCAGTTTCGTACGACTGCTTCTGCGGGAGTTCGGACCGAACTGGTTGCCCGTCGTCCTCTGTGTCGCGGCGGTCGGTTTGTGGACCGCGTTCAAACGGGACCGAACGACGTTCTGGTTGCTCGCCGCTATCGTGCTCCTAAACGGCGCGTACAATCTGAGTTACTCAATCGCGGAGGACAAAGACGCCTATTACCTGCCGACGTTTGTCGCCGTCGTGGTGCTTGCCGGGATCGGGCTGAACTCGTTAGGCGAAATTCTCCGATCGCGAAGCGCCGCGTGGCTGCTCGTCATTCCGCTGCCGCTTGTCGCACTGACTGCGAATTGGCCGTTCAACAACCGCGCGCACTACTTCATCGCGCACGATTACGTCGAGAACATAGAGCGGACGATCGCTCCGAATGGCCTTCTCCTGACGCTCGATTGGCAGGTTGCCTCGCCGATGCTTTACACCCGCGAGATCGAAAGTCAGCGGCGCGATGTGAAAGTGATCGACCTCAATCTCCTGCGCCGCTCGTGGTACTTCGATTATCTGCGGCGCTGCTACCCCGAGATGATGGAGCGCTCGCGCGTTGAGGCCGACGCCTTTCTCGCGGAGCTGAAGCAATGGGAGGAGAACTCGGCCGCGTATGCGAAAGATGCAGCCCTGACGGAGCGGATTTCGTCGCGCTTTTTCGAGCTTTGCCAATCACTCGTTAGGCGCGAAAGCAGTATCGCGCCAGTATATCTGACGAACGAGGTGCTGCTTTCGCCCGCGCCGGAAAGCAAGCCGCTCGCGCAGTGGATCGCGTCCAATTACGAAGTCATTCCGAACGGTCTCGTCTTCGCGTTGTTCACGGACCACGGATTTCATGATCCGGGTGATCCGCATCTGGAGACGCGCGGATTAGCCGACGGCACGTTGCGCTTCGCGGACGATGATGTTGTGAAGCAGAAGGTGCTGCCGGCCTACGCGATCATGCTCGTCAATCGCGGACGCTATCTAGCGGCCTTCGGTCAAGAGCAACGCGCAGCGGAGTCATTTCAGCGCGCGCTCGATTTGAACCCTGCGCTCGAGGTCGCGCGGGAAGGGCTCAAGTCGAGTCTTGCCAAGATTCCGAAGTAGTCGCTTCTTCTACTCACGTCGCATGAAAACTATCGTCTACTTCGCATCCGCATTTCTCGCTCTTGGCCTAACGAATCATCCCGCCTCCGCGCAGGGAATGATCGCGCTGAAAGCGGCGCGATTATTTGATGGGAAGGCGAGCGCTCTCGTGCAGAACGGCGTCGTCGTTGTGCAAGGCGGGAAGATTGTCGATGCAGGCGCGAACGTCGCGATTCCGCAGGACGCGCAGGTGATCGATCTTGGCGACGCGACCTTGTCGCCGGGCTTCATCGATTCGCACACGCATCTCACTTCCGATTTCACCGACTACAACAATCGCCGTCTACACGACCTCGACACTTACGCTTCGCAGCAGGCGCTCGAATCGGTGCCGCGAGCGCGTGCGACTGTCGAGGCTGGCTTCACGACCGTGCGCGATGTCGGCAGCCGCGCGACGAACAGCCATGAGTGCATGGATGTCGCGCTGCGGAATGCGATCAACAAAGGCATCGTGATCGGCCCGCGCATGCTCGTCGCGACACACGGCATCGGCGCGACCGGCGGCCACTTCGATCCGATGAGTGGATTCCGCGACATGCTTTTCGGTCGTGAGCCGGATTGGAGCGATGGAATCGCAGATGGGCCGGAAGACATTCGCAAAGCGGTTCGCCACGAAGTGAAGAACGGCGCGGACGTGATCAAGGCGGCTGTGTCCGGCGGCGTGCTCTCGTTAGCCGACGAAGTGGATACGCCGCAGTTTACGCCGCCGGAGATCGCGGCGCTGGTCGACGAATCGCATCGATTGCGCAAGAAAGTTGCGGTGCATTGTCACGGCGACACCGCGGGTCGCGATGCGATCAACGCGGGCGTCGACTCGATCGAGCACGGCTCGTTTTTGAAACCGGAGACGCTGCAGTTGATGAAAACGAAAGGGACTTATCTCGTCCCGACTTTGCTCGCGTCGGAATACATTATGGGCAAGATCAGCGCTTATCCACCGGCGCTGCAGGCGAAGGCGAAAGCCGCGTTCGACGCGCGCTCGGAGATGTTCCGCAATGCGTTGCGCACTGGAGTGAAGATTGCGTTTGGCACGGACGCCGGCGTTTTTCCGCACGGGACAAACGCGATCGAGTTCAAGTTGATGACGGGCCTCGGAATGCAACCGATCGATGCGCTGCGTTCCGCAACCTCCGCCGCGGCTGACTTGTTAGGCGTGGCGCAAACAGTCGGCACATTGGAGAAAGGGAAAATCGCGGACGTCATCGCGATACCTGGTGATCCGACGAGCGATATCACCGCGACCGAGCATGTCTCGTTTGTGATGAAAGACGGGAAGGTGATCCGCAACGGCACGCCTGCGTTCCAGATTTCCGCAGCGGAGACGGACGAGGTCGAGTCGCTGCCGGCCGATTAGTCGCCGCGAAAAACTCCGCGAAGTGACGCGCTGCCGAGGCGCGTCAGCTCCGCGGAGCGCTCCAACCAAAATCAGCGACTGACGACGGCGACGCGCGCCGCGCGATCGTTCGCTTTGCCGATGTAGTAGAGCGAGACGTCGCCGCCGCCGTAAACCGGGTAGAAAGCGTAGGGCTGTCCGTGAATGTAAACGGGATTTTGCCAATCAATCGTTAGGCGACGCGAGGCGTAGTTCGAGCGGACGGAGATGGTGTCGTTGTTCCAGGCGAGACGGTGATCGCGCTGATCGCCCCGTATGTCGTACGGCGTGTAGCGCCAGTTGCGCACGCTGTTCGACGGAAACCAATCGTGCGTGAAGGCTTCGTCTTCGCTCGTGAAACGGATCGGGCGCGAGACTTCCGTCACGCTGCGAACCTGGTCATTCATGACGGCTTCGACGTGGTCTTCGCCGGCGAAGCGGAATGAATCGAACGCGATCTCATATGGCAGTCCGCCCCATTGACTGAGATTGATCGGGTGACCGTAGGCGACGTTGAAGACGTGGACAGTTGGACCATTCATCGCGCCGTCTTCATTTCCGTCGTGGTTTGGTCTCGGCGCCTGCTGCACTTGATTGCGATGCGTTTCGTACGCGGTCGCGTCGGCTGCGCTCATCGCGACGTCTTGACGGCGTAAACTTTGGATCAGCGAATCACGCGCGCCCTGGCCTTTGAGCGTCGTTTCCTGTTGCGGCGTGAGCGGGTGGAGGAGTTTGCGGCGCGAGACTTCGCTGACGATCGACGGCTCGCTTTCGTGGGCGCGGACGAGCAGTGAAACTTCGTTGAAATCAATCGGCTGTGCGAAAGCGTTGCTGGCCGAGAAGGAGCACGCGATCGCCGCCGCCATCGCGAGGATGCGGAGGTGGGGGTTCATAATTGCCAGATTTTTAACAGGAAAACGCATCAGCTGGCAATGCTGGATTCGCTTCGGCGTTTGCAGCGCAGAAATCCGTGGCGAATTCCCTTTTGACAGCTGCGAGAGTCCCGCTATTTTCCCGTCCCGCTCGCCACTGGTGAGCAACTACCGCAGGAGAGCAAAACGCTCGTTCGCACTGCAAAACACCATGCAACACGACAGAAGCAAACGTTATCGCGCGGCCTCCGAGCAGGTGGACCGCAACAAGGCTTACAATCTCAACGAAGCCGTCACTACGCTGAAGAAACTTCCCGCGCCGAAGTTCGACCAGACGGTGACGATGTCGTTCCGGCTCGGCGTTGATCCGAAGCAATCCGATCAGATGGTCCGCGGCACTTGTCCGCTTCCGCACGGCAGCGGCAAGCAGGTGCGCGTGCTCGTTTTCGCGGAAGGTGATGCGGCGACCGCGGCGCGGAATGCAGGCGCGGAGTATGTCGGATTCAAGGACATGATCCAGAAGGCGCAGGAAGGTTTTCAGGATTTTGATGTCGCGATCGCGACGCCGGCGGCGATGGCTGAAGTGCGCAAGCTCGGCAAGGTGCTTGGTCCGCGCGGGCTTATGCCTAATCCGAAGACGGGCACGGTTACCGACGACACCGCGAAGGCGGTGCAGGAAGTGAAGGCTGGCCGCGTTGAGTTCAAGCTCGACAAGAACGGCAACGTTGCGGTGCCTGTCGGAAAATTTTCATTCAACGAAGAGCAGCTCGTGCAGAACGGCACGGCGGTGATCGAAGCAGTCGTTCGGGCGCGGCCCGCGACGGCGAAAGGCCGTTTCGTCGAAGGCTTGAGCCTGAGCGCGACGATGTCGCCGGGCATCACGGTTGATCCTTCGCCTTACCTCAGCTTCTAACCGGAGAGACCACAGATGAGACCAGAAAAAGCAGACATCGTTTCGGATCTTTCCGAGAAGCTCAACAAATCGCCATTCATGCTGGTAACTGATTACCAGCGCATGAAGGTCGATCAGTTCAGCGAACTGCGGAATCGTCTTCAGCCGGCCGGCGCGGAAGTGCGCGTGGTGAAGAACAGCTTCCTCAAGCGCGCGATGAAGGACAGC
>JBJMWV010000119.1:0-9280 GCA_045809985.1 Chthoniobacterales bacterium
GGTCTGATTCGCAGCGACTTCGGTCTGCACCTGATCAAGCCGTTCCGCCGCGCTGTCTGCGGTCGTGACGACATCCGGAAGCGCGACCGGCGTGGGCGATGGCGGCGGGGTCGGTGAAGGCGACGCCGCAGTGGGCGTAGGCGACGCCACCTGCGCCTCGACCGCGCCACAGCCAAGCAGGACGGCCGCGAGGCTAAGGAGTAGTAGGCGTGCAGCACCTCGTCTGCGGCTCGCGTCGTTCATGCCGCAACATCGCATCTGACGCCGTGCTTTGCAGCCTAACGAGATATCGCGCGCCAGAAACGTACTCGGCAGACGCGCCGGAATCTGGCATCAGCAAAGGGCGATGAAATCGACGCCGTTGCGAAGAATCGTTGCGTTGTTCGCGCTGCTGCTCGCGCTTGCCTGCTCTGCACCGGCGAAGGATCCCGCCGGTGGAAAATCAAATGTTAAAGAAGGCGCCTACTACGAGTTCCGGGGGCATATGAGTGACCGCGACACGATCGCGAACACCTTCACGCTCGGCTGGGACAAAGGCTCGCAGCCGATCGTCGTGAATCACGACACGAAGGTCTTCCGTTACGGCCGCGCGGCAAAACTCGGCGACGCAAAAGCCGGTGACGCAGCGCGCGGTTTCGGTCGCGTGCTGAATGGGAAGCTCATCGCAGTGGCAGTCGCTTTCGGTGACGACGGCGTTGAACTGCCGCCGCAAGTCACGATTCCGCCCTCGATCACTTTGCCGCCGGCCCGCGCGAGCGACTGATCGCAGCCGTGATTACTCGTTAGGCCGGAGCTTGTCGCCCGCGCCCATCGGGTCCTTCTCGGGATTCAACTCGCGCAGCTTCATCCGTCCCGATTGCTCAGATGTTTCCTGCGTTTCCGCGCGATCATCGCGCTCCTGCTGGTCGTCCTCGTTTTCCATCCGGCCTCTCGTCATGAACGATGAAGCGACGCACTGAAGTTGCAACCGTCAGAGTCCTGCCGGATGGCGCGCGACGTAGCCTAAGGTCTCGCGCATGTCCGTGTGCCAGCGCGGACCAACGTTGCCGCCATTGTAGAAGTCGGTCGTGTCGAGTCGCAATCCCGCGATCACCGCAAAGGTGTGTCCGCTGCGCGTGTAGATCGTGATCCAACGTCCGCGCCCGCGCTCGCCGAAGCGCATCAGGTCGCTCGACGGTAGCGGTGCGTCGAGCACGCCCGCGTTATGCAAGGCAAAGGAAACCGTGCCGGAGCAGTCGTAGCCGCGATCGTTGAAGGCGCCGTGTCCGCCGCCCCAGACGTATGGCTTCCGCCGGAGTGAATTCGCCGCCCAGATCGCGTTCTTCACGCTGGCCGGCGCATTCGCAGGTGCGTGAGCGACACCGTTCCGAAGCACTGCGCGATTGCCGGAAACCATCGGCTTCGAACCGCCGCTGATTTCCGCTTCGTCAGCGTGCGCCTGGCGCGGAAGCTCGTCGTCGTCGCCGTCGTCCATCGATTCTTCGCGCTGTCGGCGCGGCGGAGCCGGACGCTGCACGCGGTTCGTGTAATAGGCGAGTTGGATCGGCTGCGGCGCGTCATCTTCTTGAACGCTGCGCCCTTCATAAATTGTTTCGCGCGCGGGAGGTGAGGTTTGATACCCGACGCGGATCGGCGCGGCGGCAACTGCCAGAGCCGCTCGCGGCGCATTGAAGAGAATTGGAGCCGCGAGCGCGTGAACGACGTTGTGGGCGGCGACGATTGGCTGCAACGCGAGCGGGAGCGAACTGGAACGACGCGAACGTGTTCGTGCATCCGCGCGATATGAGAATCCGGCGACGAGCGTGAGCACGAGACACAGAACGGTGACTCCGTTTCTCTGCTCGCGCCGTCGCATACATTTTGACAAAGCTGCTACCGCGCCACGCCCGCGTAGATTTTCCAATCTTTATCGCGACAGTCCCGCGATGAACCGTCCGACCGATGCGCGCCTGCTTGTCCCGCGCTCGCTCCCGCTCCTCATCGCAGCGCTGAGCATGATCGGTCCGTTCGCGATCGACACCTATCTGCCGTCGTTCCGCGAAATGGAGCACTCGTTAGGCGCGACGCCGCTCGAAGTGCAGCAAAGCCTGACCGCATACTTGATTCCTTTTGCGCTCATGAGCCTCTGGCACGGCTCAATCTCTGACGCGCTCGGTCGCCGCCGCGTCGTCCTGGTTTCCCTCGTCGTCCTGACACTGACCTCGGTGTGTTGCGCGCTCGCGCCGAGCATCCGCATGCTTTGGTTGTTCCGCGCATTTCAAGGCATCGCTGCCGGCGCGGGGATTGTCGTCGGTCGCGCTGTGGTGCGCGATGTCTACGAAGGCCACGATGCGCAACGCGCGATGGCGACCGTGACGATGATCTTCACCATCGCGCCGGCGATCGCGCCGATCATCGGCGGCTGGCTGCATGAATGGTTCGGATGGCGCTCGGTCTTTTATTTTCTCGCTGCATTCGCGGCCGCGCTCTGCGTCTGGAGCGCGATCGGTTTACCAGAAACGCTGCATCCGGAACGTCGCCACCCGCTGCATCCAGCATTCCTCGCGCGCTCCTATTGGCGAACGCTTACGCACACTCGCTTTCTCGCCGTCGCATTCGCGGCTGCGTTCAACTTCGCCGCGATCTTCCTCTACATCTCGTCAGCGCCAGTCTTCCTGATGCGCCACCTCGGCCTGAGCGAAACGCAATTCTACTGGCTCTTCATTCCCGGACCGGCCGGCATGATGCTCGGCGCTGCCTTATCGGGCCGTCTCGCCGGACGAATGATGCCGAAGCGCACCGTCGTGATTGCCTACGCTGCGATGGTTCTCGCGATGTCGATCAACGTCGGCTTCCACGCGCTCCATCGCGCGCAATTGCCCTGGAGCATCGCGCCGCTGTTCCTCTTCACGATCGGTCTCGCGCTCGCCATGCCGAGTCTCGTTCTTTTCGGTCTCGATGAATTCCCCGCGCAGAAAGGCCTCGCCGCGTCGTGTCAGGCTTTCATCACCACCGCGCTGAACGCGGTCACCGCCGGCCTGCTTTCGCCGTTATCGAACGCCACGCCGCTGCGACTTTCGATTGTCGCCGCGGCGCTGACTTTCGCGGGTTTGCTGTGCACGCTGGTTTATCTCGCGAGCGACCGCAGGAGAGCAGTGCTAGTGACTCGTTAGGCTAGAACTCCGGCGGATGGAACGGAACCGTTGTGTTCGGCGTCGCATCGAGGCGCTTGCGAATCTCCGCTGCACGCTCCTGAACCTTTTTCGTATTGCGTCCGCCGTCTGTCGCTTTCACAAACGCGGCCTGCTCGTCGTAGAGCGCCTTCAATTTAGCGTCGACGAGTTCCTTCAGCTTCCGCTCCATCTCGGCCTTCGCTTTCTCCGCATCGTCGCCACGTGCTTGCGGTAGCTCACCGGGTTTTATCGCCGCAAGTTGCCGCGCGTAGATCTCACTCAGATCGAGCAACGCCTGCGCGAACGGCAGCGATGCCTTCATTTCCTTGAACTCACTTCTTCGCGTCGTTTCCGTTTTGCGAAGCCCGGAGAAAACGATCCATTGATCGACAAACGCGAAGACAAAACCGTTGTACGGCTTCAGGTAGTAATGTGACCGCGGCTCGATCGCGGTCTTTATGTAGAAGGCGTCGTTCGTCTTGGCCTCATCATTGATCGCGAAATCCTCGACCGTGAGTTGATGATACGGAACCACTCCTTGGCCGATCAGATCGGGCCAGCTTAGTGGAGGCGGAGGACTCGGCTCCTGCGCTGGTGCGGCGCGGCTGGCGAGGAAGAGGATGAGGAGGAAACGAAAGGCGCGCTTCACTGCAATCCGCTCGGCAGGCGTGGTGAAGAGAGCAATTCCTCGAACTCGCGCCAGCGCTTCTCCGGCTGATCTTCTGTGCCGCCGCGCTTCTCGATGTAATGCCGCGCCATGTCTTCGCCGACGTTGTAGTTGATCACGTAGCTGCGGTAACGCTCGATGAATTTCACCCGCTGTTGCGCGCGCTTGGGATCCATGACCGTGAACTTCTGCAGCCACGTCGCGGCCGCTTCGCGCTCGATCTCGCCGTTGATCAGACGGCGCGCTGCTTCATTCGCCGCGTAGCTTAACTTCTGCATCATCTCCTGCACCGCGTAGTAATCGTCCGCGCGTGCGGGATCAATTCCGGCGGCGGGAAAGAGCACTTCCTTCTCAAACTTCAGCCGGTCTGCTTTCGTGAAGACAACATCCTTCCCGAAGTTTGCCGTTCCTTCCGCGATCAGTGATTGCGGCGAGAAAAGCGGATAGACGGTGAACTCGATCCAGCTGCGATCGCGCACCAGATTCTTCTCGAGCAGCACATTGTAGACATGGTGCCCGGGATAACCCTCGTGCGCAGCAAGGTCGACCGCGCGATCGATGTAGGTCGGTAGATCGGTGTTTACCTGGATGACGCTGTGGAAATCGCCTTTGTACCAGTTGTAGCCGCCCCACGGTTTGTCGGTCACATACTCGACTGTGAAGCTCTCGTTAGGCGGAAGCTGGACGTGCTCCCGCGTGCGCTTCTGGCATTCCTTAATCGCGAGCTGGAAAACCGTGTCGAGCTTCTCCTTCGGGATCATGAACGGCTTGCGCCATTCTTCGTAGCGCGCGCTGAGCGGACCGCTGCCGGGAATCTTCTTCTCCAGCTGCGCGAGAATTTCAGCGAAGTGTGAATCCGGAAACGTCGGCGCCACGGCGTCGTAAAGTGCGCGTGATTCTTCATCAAATTTCATCCGCTCGCCTTTCAGAATGCGCACGCGCGCTTCGAGTGCGGATACTTGCTTCGTCAGGTACTCGTGGCGCAGCCGCTCCATTTCGTCCGGCGGCGTCGCGATCTTGCCTAACGACTCGCGCAACTCGCGCGCTTCACTTCCGATCGCATCGAGCGGTTTCTTCTCCGCTTCAGCCGCGGTCTTCCACTCCGCCGGTCCGTAGAATGCATCTACGTAATCGGAATCGTGCTGACCGAGCGCGAGCACGAGATGCACATAACCCTCGGCGAGCTCATTCATCTCTGCCGCGCGCGAGAACGAGGCGAAGAATAGACCGGCAATGACTAACGAAACGATGCGCCACATGCCCGCAGCGTATGCGCGGCGCTGCTACGCGTAAATGTGAACCGCGATTTTGTGGAAGCCAGTCGGGCCTGACTTGAATGGCCGCTGCGGATCAAAGATCTGGGCTTCACCGTCGCCATTCGTCGCGCGCACCACGAGCACGTAATCGCCCGGCGCACTCGGCCGCCAATCATAGCTCCACAACACCCAGGTCAACTTCGTTCCCGGATAGTCGATCTTCGCCGCGCCCCAAGTCTTGCCGTCATCGGGACTCACTTCCACGCGGGAGATGCCGCGGTTCCCACCGAACGCCACGCCGCGCACACCGACGCCGCTCGACGCCGCGCCGGCCGCGATCCATGATTCGTTGTACGGCTGATCAATGCGGGAACGGATCGGCACGATGAAGTTCGGTCCCCATCCTTGTTTCTGGTAAAACCCTTTTGCCTCCGCGTTCGCGAGCTCAATGCGCGTGATCCACTTCACGCTCTTCTCTCCGAAGTAACCCGGGACAATGACGCGCGCCGGAAAACCGTGACGCGGTGCGAGCGGGACGCCGTTCATCTCGTAAACAACGAGCGTTGCCGGATCGAGCGCGGTCTCGAGCGGGATCGTGTCCGTGTAATTATCCACGCCGTGCAGCTTCACGCGTTTCGCGTCACCCAAGGGCGTTGCGGCTTCGAGCAGCGTCTTCATCGAGACGCCTTTCCAGACTGCGTTGCTCATCAAGCCGGCCTCGATGCCGTTGCTGATGCACATCAACGTCGTCTCCTGCGTTGTCGGCGGAAGCGCGCGCAGTCGGTCAATCTTGTAGGTCTGCCGCTTTTCGACCATGCCGTTCACTTCGAGGCGCCACACCGATTCGCTTACCGACGGGTCGATCACGTTCTTCGTCACACAATAGAACTGCTCGTTAGGCGTGATCGCCTGCACGATCTCCCCGCCGTATTGCGTGCCGTCGTAACCAAATGTCGCGGCTTTCCAGAGCTTGCGCGCGATCGCGAGGCCGCCGCCTGCAACGAGCAAACCAAGGCCGCCGAGAATCAGCGCACGCCGCGCGACCGGCGGGCTCCATTCCACGTCCTGGGGAATCGAACGCGAGCGACTAACGAGTCCATGAAAGCTGATGACGAGGGTGCGCTCGAAGGCGATGAACGAGATCAACAATCCGAGCAGCGTTATTGCCGTCGCGTTCTTGATCGGATACCCGCCGTAGTGCGTCCCGAGCACCGGCCACAACGCGATCGCCACTGCGATTAGCGGCAGCACAATGAACACGCCGATAGACAGCATGCGCCGGCCGCTGCGCGAAAGCTTCAGCGCGTTCAGGCCGTAAACCGCGCCGCCGATCGCGCCGAGCACGATCTGCCCGAGCATCACTGAGCCGACGCCAAGCTGCTTCATCTTGTTGTAGCCGCCGACGCGACCCATCAGTCGCAGGAAGCTGTCGACGTCGAAGAAGACGGACAGCCGATCGCCCATGATCGTGAGCGGCGTCGCGATGCCGAAGGCTGACATCAGCAACAGCATCACTGTCGTCATGACAATGCCGGCGAGAGTGCCGGCGATGATGCCTGCGCCGATGCGCTTCGCGGGGGAGAGATGTTCGTTCATGGTGAAGAACGCAGCCAGCGTTCCATTCCCAAATGCACTGAACGCTCTACCTTACTGCGGTGCGCCGAAGCAAGCTTCTCCTCCTCTTCCTCCTTCTCAGCCTCACCTGCGTGGCGCAGAAGCCGGATGACGCGATCGATCGCCCAACGAGTGATCCGTACAAAGGCGACCTCTCGATCTTTGAAGATCCGGAACGCGGCGAGAAGCTGCAGGTCGAGCGAGTCATGGACTTGTTAGGCATGAAGCGCGGCTCGCGCGTTGCCGATATCGGCGCCGGGTCCGGATGGTTCACGGTTCGCGCCGCTCGCCGTGTTGGCGATGAGGGCGTGGTTTACGCAGTGGAGATCAATCAAGATTACATCCGGCACATCAAGAAGCGCGCGACGAAAGAAAGACTGCGCAACGTGCGGACGATTCTCGGTAAGCCGGACGATCCGCTGCTTCCAGCGAACAGCGTCGATGTCGTGATGTTGCTAAAGACCTATCACGAAATCGCGCAGCCGATCACGTTGCTGCGTCACGTCCGCGAAGCGATGCGACCAGGTGCGCGGCTTGCAGTCATCGATAAGAACGGTAACGGCGCCGATCACGGCCTGAATGCGGACGCGGTGATCAAAGAAGCAGCGCGTGGCGGATTCAGACTCGCTGAGCAATACGATTTCGTGAAAGGCGACAAGCTGGATTACTTCCTGATCTTTGTGCCTAACGAGTGAAGGAGAATCGTCAGGCGCGCTCCATCGCGACGCGGAACAGCGTGGCGAGAATCCGGGTGCCCGCCACGAAGGTGCCGCGAAAGGTTCCTGAGACTTTCGATTCTCCGCCCGTCCGGCAACGGTGATTCACCGGGACTTCGAGCACGCGCAAACCCGCGCGAGCGGCGCGCATCTGCATCTCCAGGTTCCAGCCGTATGTCTCTTCCTTCATGCTGAGCTTCTCGAGCGCGTCACGGCGGATCGCGCGGAATGGACACATGTCCGTGTACTTCACGCCGTAGAGCGGGCGGATGAGCGCGCCGGCGAGATAGCCGGCAAAGACTTGCTGCGCGTTCATGCTGCCTTTCTCGCGTTCGCCGCGCGTGCGCGAGCCAATCACGAAATCAGCGGTGTTGTCGGTGATTGGCCTAACGAGTCGATCCATCAGCTCCGGACAATCGCTCCCGTCGCCGTCGAGAAAGACGACGATGTCTGCCTCGCCCGAAACGGCGCGAACACCTGCCGCGCATGCGCGTCCATAGCCGCGCGGTGCGGTGACAACGCGAGCACCAGCATCACGTGCGCGTTCAGCCGTGCGATCGGTGCTGCCGTTGTCGACGACGATGACTTCGCTCGGTAGACCAGTGGCGAGACAGGCGCGCACCACATCGGCGATTGGCTCCTCCTCGTTGAGCGCCGGAATGACGACCGAAATATTCATGTAGGCATGGGTCTCGCTTGCGATGCACGATCGCGCAAGCCGCGCCCGTAACCCTACGTGCCGTCGCAGAAGCAGGAGTGAATAGCTCGCTGCGGGAGTCGCCTGAGCGCGCGCTCAGGAAACGGCGATAACGAGGTTAGCACCGCGCCACTGTCGTTCGCAGTCCGGAGAGCTGCTGGCTGCCAGTGATCGTCGAACTCCGCAGCGAAATCGCCCACGATTCCGCGACCCGGCGGACCAGCGAGCAATGTGCAACACACAGCCGCGCAGAGAACGGCGTTAACTGCGATCCTCGTCGCGTTCGTCATCACGAACTGAGCAATGTTTGAACATCCAACCGCGTTGCGCGCAGCGCCGGGACGAGACTGGCGAGCTGCGTGAGCACGAGCACGGCGGCCGCGACGACGGCGAATTGCCAGAGGCCGGATGGCTGGAAGTCCGTCAGCTTCGATTGGAGCCATTGACTCGCCAGCCATGCGCTTGCGCTTCCAATCGCCGTGCCGGCTATCGCGAGGCGCGCGTTTTGCCAGAGGACAAGCCGGAGAAGGGTCGATGCGGTCGCTCCGAGTGCGCCGCGAATCGACAGCTCTCGTTTTCGCGCGGTGAAGAGCTGGCTCATTACTCCGTAGGTTCCGAACGCGGTGATGCCGATTGCGATGAGCGCGAATACCGTCAGCAAGACGACCTGCAGCCGCGGTAGCGCAGTGGTCTGGCGAGTGAGCGTTGTGAGTGTGGCGATGTCGAACGCCGCCACCTCAGGCCCGGCCGCATGCAAAGCGCGCCGCGCACCTGCGACGGCATCCTGCACCGAGCCCCGCGCGTGTACGACGACCGAGGCGCTACGCAGCGAGTGTTGCGTGAACGGCACGTAAACCGTCTCCATCGTTTTCACCTGTCCACTCTCATGAACATCGCCGACCACTCCAACGATCTCGACGATCGGCGCCGCTTGCGTCGTGTTGGCGCGGCGCAGTTTGCGTCCGATTGGTGATTCGTTAGGCCAATATTTCTGCGCGAGTGATTTGCTCACTACCGCCACCGGTAACGCATCGGCGCGATCGCGTTCATCGATGGAGCGCCCGTCCAGAACTGGAATGCCCATCGTGCGCAGATAGCCGGGCGAGATCCGCCTGTAGTGAAATACGACCGGGTCAGGCAACCACTCGCCACTCGCGAGTTGCGGTTGGAGCGAGCTA
>JBJMWV010000120.1:0-3073 GCA_045809985.1 Chthoniobacterales bacterium
GCCGGTGTCGATGTATTCGGCATAAAAGTCCGATCGCTCGTGCAGCCGAATGCGCTGCAGCGGAAGCGTCTTCGCGGCGCCCTGGAAAATGTAGGCGGCAAGCGACTCGGTTGTGATCGGCAGATCGCGCAAACCGGCCACTTCGACGTTCAGGTTTCGATGATCGAGCTCGCTCCGCAGCGATTCGATCGTGCTCTCGACCTCGGTTTGCCTAACGAATGCTTTGGTCGTCGCGGGTGAGCGCAAGGTCAGACGCACGCGATAATCGTGGCCATGACCGTGCGCGGATGCGGCGCGTCCGAAGAGTTGTTCGTTCTCTTCACGCGAGAGATGCGGCGATATCGTCGTGCGCGCGGCGCTGAAGCGGAACTCGTGGTTCGACTCGACAAAACCGTTCGTGAACGCCGTCGCTCCGCGTTGCGGAGTTTCTTCCAGATAAACTGCACTCAACTCGGCGCCCGAGCCGGCAAAGAGCGGCGCGACATCGCGCGCGAGTTGCTGCGCGACGTTCTCCGCTGTGGGCACCACATCAGCGAAGCTCGGATTGTCTTCGTTGAGGAAGCGATGGTCATAGCGGTCGTCGATCACGGCACCGGCGCGTTGTTTGATCTCGCTGATGTTCATCAGCATGCCGGTCGCGGGATCGACGCTCCCGGTGAAGACGAACCAGACGACGTAGTTCCTACCGGCGCCGTAGCGCGCATCGGTTTCATCGCCGAAGAGACGCCGGTTCTCCTCCGACGATTCGTTAGGCAGGAACAAGCGGCGTGAAGCCGAAAACTCGAGCCGCTTACTGACCGTCAATAGCATGACGGCGCTATTGCTTGAGCAGGGCAAGGAATTCGGAGCGGGTGCGCGCGTCCTCTTTGAAGGAGCCGAGGAGACACGAACTCGTCATCACCGAGTTCTGCTTCTCCACGCCGCGCGCCATCATGCAGAGATGCTTCGCTTCGATGACAACACCGACGCCGCGCGGATGCAGCGCGCTCATGAGCGCATCGGCGACTTGCATCGTGAGCTGTTCCTGGATCTGCAGCCGGCGCGCGAACATGTCGACGATACGCGCGACTTTCGAGAGGCCGATGACTTTCCCGTTTGGGATGTAAGCGACGTGCGCTTTGCCGATGAATGGCAGCATGTGATGCTCGCACATCGAGTAGAGCTCGATGTCTTTCACGAGCACGATCTCGCTCGCCTCGGAATGAAAGATCGCGTTGTTCACGATATCCTCGAGGCTCTGCCGATAGCCAGCGGTCAGGAACTCGAGCGCACGCGCGGCGCGCCCAGGTGTTTTCAGCAAACCTTCGCGCTGCGGATCTTCGCCGACCGCTTCGATGATTTGCAGGAACGATTCTTCAAGCGCGGCGACACGCGCGGCGCCGCAACGAGGAATGTCGCGCGTCCGACGCTCAGCTGCCTGGAGCTCCGTCTCGCCGTTGTTCACTAGTCGAGCCAGCTCTTCGGGTAATTCGCGTCGTCGAGCGCGACGGCTTGCTCCGTCAACTCGAGCGTGTGCTCGGTGTCGAACATCACCGCGAGCTCTTCCGTGCGGACCGCGTCTTTGCTCGCCATGATCGTACCCGGATGCGGTCCGTGCGGAATGCCGCGCGGATGCAATGTGATCGAGCCCGCTTCAATGCCTTTCCGCGAACCGAAATTGCCGCGCACGTAGAAGAGCACTTCGTCGGCTTCGACGTTGTCGTGCACCCACGGGATCTTCACCGCTTCCGGCCCGTAATCCAGCATCCGCGGAGCGAAGGTGCAGACAACGTAGCCGCGAATCTCGAACGTCTGGTGGATCGGCGGCGGCTGATGCACGTAACCGGTGATGGGCTCGAAATCCTGCGCGTTGAAAGTGAACGGATAGACGTAGCCATCCCAACCGACGACGTCGAACGGATGATGCGCGTGGACGACGCGCGTCCAGCGTGGCCCGTCTTTCACCAGCACTTCGACATCTTCTTCCTTATCGATCGTTAACAACTCGTTAGGTCCATGGAAATCGCGCTCGGAATATGGCGAGCCCATCCGGATCTGACCCTGGTGATTCACGTATCGATGCGGAATGCGCACCGGACCGGAAGACTCAAGAATTAGGTAATCTTCTTCTTCAACCTTATCCGGGACGAGGCGGTAAGTGATGCCGCGAGGAATGACGATGTAGTCCTCGGCGCGGTAACGCAGCTTGCCGAACATCGACTCGACGGTGCCGCTGCCTTTGAAGACGAAGATGATCTCATCCGCGCCGCCGTTCTTGTAATACTCGAATTCGCCGTAGGTCTTCGCCGGTTTGTGGCGGTAGGCGATCATGTCCTGGTTGAACAACATCGGGATGCGACCCGTGTAGAGATCGCCCTGCCGCGGCACATGCGCGGCCTTGAGGTGATGATGACGCAGCGGCGCGTCCGTCACCTTCTTTAACTCCTCGCATTTAATCAGCGTCACATCACGGACGCGCGTCGGCGGCCGCAAGTGATACATGATGGAGTAGGCTTCGTTGAAACCTTCCGTCGTGACGACGTGCTCGTAATAGATGCCCTCGTTCTTGTAACCTGGGCCCGCGCCGTTGCGATGGAACCAGATGTGATGCTTCTTCGGCATCTCGCCGAGTTGCTGGTAGTGCGGCATAACTTAACCTCTCGTTAGGCGTTACAGATTACCTCGTGCGTCCTGCTCTTTCTCGAGCGCTTCGAAAAGCGCCTTGAAGTTTCCTTTGCCAAAGCTCTTCGCGCCTTTGCGCTGGATGATCTCGAAGAACAAGGTCGGCCGATCCTCGACCGGTTTGGAGAAGATCTGGAGCAGGTAACCTTCGTTATCGCGATCGACGAGAATACCGAGTTGCGCGAGCGGTCCGAGATCTTCGTCGATGTGACCGACGCGTTCCGGTAGCGTGTCGTAGTAGGTCGTGGGAATGCTGAGGAACTCGACGCCACGACTCTGCAGGTTCGTGACGGTTTCGACGATGTCGTTCGTGGCGAGCGCGCAATGCTGCACACCCTCGCCGCAGTAGAAGTCGAGATACTCTTCGACCTGCGACTACTTCTTTCCTTCGGCTGGCTCGTTGATCGGGAAC
>JBJMWV010000121.1:0-1889 GCA_045809985.1 Chthoniobacterales bacterium
AATACTCGATTTCGATCCGGCCACGTTTCTCGCCGTGGTGAAAAACGACGCGTGTGCCGAGATGCGTCTGCAATCGGTTCTGCAAATCATCGATCGTCGCTGAAGACACCTCCACTTTTGCGGCGCGCCGCCGCCGGCGCGCACCGCCGAGTTGTCGCGCGACCATCCGCTCCGCATCGCGCACCGGCGAGCTGCGTCGCAGCACGGTTTCGGCGATCGCGAGTTGCTCGTCGTGCGCTTTCAATCCGAGCAGCACTTTCGCGTGGCCGACGGAGAGCAAACCCTGCGTCACCCACGACTGGACCTGCGGATGAAGATCGAGCAGACGCATCGAGTTCGCGACGGCGGCGCGGCTGCGTCCGACCTTCTGCGCGATGTCTTCCTGGCGCATTCCGAACTCGTTCGCGAGCCGCGCGTACGCTTGCGCTTCTTCGATCGGGTTGAGATCGGCGCGCTGCAGATTTTCGATCAGCGAAAGCTCGAGAACTTCGAGATCACTCGCCTGCCTGACGATCACCGGCGCCTGCGCGAGCCCGAGCTGCTGCGCTGCGCGCCAGCGACGTTCGCCGGCGATGAGCTCATGCTTTCCATCAACCGGCCGCACGATGAGCGGCTGAATGATTCCGTGTTCGCGAATCGAATCGACCAGCTCCTGCAATGCATCCGCGGCAAACTCCTTCCGAGGCTGCAGCGGACTCGCGACGATCGACGTCAGATCAACCTGCTGAACACGCTCGCCAGCTTCGGGAGCGACATCTATCTGCGGCGGACGCAGCGGCACGGGACGCGTCCCGATTAATGCACCGAGACCTTTGCCGAGCGCTGATTTCGCCATTGGGCGGCAGGCTATCGGAACGCATGCGGCAGCGCAACCGCGCGACCGTTAGCGACGTCCTTTGCGCATCGGTACAGGCGTCGGTGTTGGCTCGCTCTTGCCTTTGCCGAAGATGATTGAGTTCGGTTTGCGCTCCAGTGTGTCGGCCAACGCGCGCACCGAGTTCAAGGTGTCCCGCAGCTGCCGATAAAGCGGCGAGTCTTCGCCGAACCCGCCTAACGTGCTCTTCAGGCTCGTCGTCATCTCCTTGACCGCCGCGAGCGCCTCCGACGCATTCTTCACCGTCTCTTCAAGTGGAAGCGCCTGAAGTTTGTCCATCACTGCGGTGGCCTTGTCGGTGAGTTCGCCGAGCCCGCCAGCCGCAGTCGGAATAACGCGATAACCGTTGATCTCCACGACGGTCATCGGCGGCGCGTCCTTTTGGAAATCGAAATCAACGTACATCTGGCCCGTCAGCAGATTGCCTGTCTTCAGGCTCGCGCGCATTCCGTTGCGCACGGCGTCCGATACGAAGTTCTCCGCCGCTTCCGTGTTCTCGGTCGGCAGATTCGCGATGAAGCTCGGATCGATTTGCACCAGGACCGGAACGCGGCGTTCGGGGTCGTTAGGCAAATAGCGGAACGAAACGCCGTTCACCGTCCCAATGCGAACGCCGCGAAACTCAACCGGCGCGCCATCGCTCAAGCCACGCACGCTCCCAGTGAAAAGCAGCAGATAAGGTACGCTCGCTCGCATCGCGAACTTCCGCGTGTCTTCCAAGCTTTCGTAAAGCGTAAAGGTCGCGCCGTCGTTCACTGCTGGCGCAGAGGACGAGCCCGTCGGTTGGCCAAACGTGATCCCGCCCATGAGAAGCGACTCCAGCGTGCCGGTACGCAGTTGCAATCCATTCGCGCCCACCTGCACGTCAAGGCCGCTCGCGTTCCAGAATTTCGTGTTTGTGCGGACGAGCGGCGCGTACTCCGCGGCGATGAAAGCTCCGAACTCCACCTTCCCGTTTTCCGGATGAAAAATGCGCGACTCAATTCGGCCGGCGCTCAGGCCCTTATAAGTGATC
>JBJMWV010000122.1:0-5902 GCA_045809985.1 Chthoniobacterales bacterium
CAGTCGCCACTCGCCATGAGGACAGGCGGCGGGATGGCCTTGATTACCTCGTAGGTGCGATGCGAACGCCAGTACCGGCCACTGGTTTGCTTCACCCGCGTGCCGATGACAACGAGGTCGTATGTGACCTCGGAAGTCTGCGCCAGGATCTGCGCCACCGGATCGCCCTCACGCACGGCGATCTCCGGCCGCAGGCCGATGTCGTTAAGCAGACGCGCCTCTGAAGCGAGCGCGGCGGCGAGCGGCTGTTTGTCCTCCGGCCGCTCGGAAATCCCAAGCAAAGTGACGCTCGCGCCGCACGGCTGCGCGATCGCACCGCCGACGCGCGTCGGCGTATCCGCCGGGTCGGTGCCGTCGCTGCAAATGAGGAGGCGCATCGTTAGAGTTTGTGGCCGCTGATCATCGTGTAAATGACGATCGCGGCGCCGATCAATGGGAGCGGGACAAAGAAGAGTCGGATCTTCGGCCCGGCGAAATACTGCGTGGAGACTGCACCGATCTGCGCACCGATTGCGGCGCCCGTGTTCATGACGAGCGCAATCAAGATGTCGACGTTGCCTTTCATGGCGTGGCTGAAAGTGCCGTAACTCGCGGAGATGATGATCTCAAACAAGTCCGTCCCGACCGCGAGATGCGTCGGAATTCCGAGGACATAAACCATCATCGGCATGCGGATGTAACCTGCGCCGCCACCGAGAAAACCGCTAAACAACCCGCCGATGAACGAGACGATGATGATGACCCAGACCGAGATCGATTTCACACCGGAGGTCGGAAGCGAAATCATTGGTGCAAGATGCAGCTTCTGGATACCGCGCGTGATGTGCGCAAAGGCAGAATCGTCGCGCTTCTTCGACGCGCTCGTCGGCACGCTGGTGGTTGCGCCTTTCGTCTTTTGGAGGCGCAGCGTTTTCCAGCTTTCCCAAATCATGAAGGTCGAGATGCAGACGTAGATCACGATCGAGACGATGCTGACGACGGTGTTCACGTTGCCCATCCGCTTCAGTAATTGGATGAACTGCGCACCGACTTCTGCGCCGGCCATCGTGCCCAGAGCCATGATGAGCCCGAGCTTGAGATCGACGTTGCCGAGCGCGCGGTGGCGTTTCGCCGCGACAACAGATTTGCCAACGATGTGCGCGAGATCAGTACCGACGGCGTAGTTCCAATCCAAACCCGCCGCGCGCAACGCGGGGCCGGCAATGAAACTGCCGCCAACACCAAAGAAGCCGCCCATGATCCCGATGAGGAAGCCGGTCGTGACAAGATACGTCGGGCTTATGTCGGCCCCGGAGATCGGAAAATGCATTTAACGGGAACGTCCGCGCAGGAGCCGCATGAGCAGACTCGTGACTGACTCGAGCGCCACCGCCTGCCCCATGATGAGCGCGATCGAGACGACGGCGTAGATCGTGTTGTGATTCGCTTTCAGATTTCCCAGCCAGTCCGCGATGAAGTGCAGGACCACGAAGAAGTAGACCACCACGAAGACCGCATAGATCGGCAGCTCGATGAGTAGAGCACGGAAGGTGTGCGCAGTTTCTGCAGTGCTGGGGCGTCGCGTCCTGGCCACACTCACCCATCGAAGTTCGCATTCCCGGAGCGCGCAAATAAGCATTGCGCCACCCGTGATTCTTCCTAACCTTGCCCGACAATTTTCAGAGGGAAAATGGCCGACGCTGCAAACAAATACCCGGAGAACGTAGAGGGCGGATTCTACGTGGATGATCAATGCATCGACTGCGATCTTTGCCGCGAAACTGCGCCGGCAAATTTCAAGCGCAACGATGACGGCGGTCACTCCTTCGTCTACAAGCAGCCCGAGAGTCCCGAGGAAGAAGCGCTCTGCAAAGAAGCGATGGAAGGCTGCCCGGTCGAGGCGATCGGAGCGGACGGCGCCGCGGCCTAACGAGTGAGGGCAATGCCCTCTTCCATTCCACTCGCGCTCACCATCGCCGGCTCGGATTGCAGCGCGGGCGCTGGGGCGCAGGCCGACCTGAAGACATTCAGCGCGCTCGGCGTTTATGGATTAACCGCGGTGACCTGCGTCGTCGCAGAAACGCCGGGCAAGGTTTCGCGCATCCAAGCCGTGGATGCAGATGTCGTCGCGGAGCAAATCACCTTGCTGCTCGACAGCTTCCCGGTTGCGGCGATCAAGACGGGGTTGCTCTACTCCGCTGACATTGTGTCGCTGGTCGCGCGGCTTTTGCGCGAGCGCGGTCTGCCGATCGTGATCGATCCAGTGATGGTCGCGACGAGTGGCGATCTATTGCTGAAATCTGAGGCGGTCGGGACATACGAGCGCGAGCTGTTTCCACTCGCTGCGCTCATCACGCCGAACATGGATGAGGCGCGAACACTTGTCGGGCGACCGATCACCGATCTTAGCGCGATGCGCAAAGCGGGAGCGGAACTGGTCAGGCGGTACAACGTGCCGGTCTTGCTCAAGGGCGGGCACCTCGCCGGAGAAGAAGCTCTCGATCTCCTCTGCACGAAGACCGGCACGCGGGAATATTCAGCAAAGTTCGAGCGCGGCGTGCAAACCCATGGCACTGGCTGCACGTATTCAGCCGCTATTGCGGCGGGGCTCGCGTCAGGGCTGGAGCTCGAACCAGCGATCGAGCGTGCGAAACGCTTCGTCACTAGTGCGATCGCGCAGCATTTCAGTTGGGGAAATGTGCATGCGCTGAATCACTCACCGACGAATGATTCCGAGCTCCGCTCGGGATGAACTACTGCGAAGCCGCGGGTTGATTCGCTTCTTCGCGGCACTTCTCCCAGGAACGCGTCTGCAACGCGACAATCGCTGCCGCCGTTTCCGCCTGCTTCTTGCTGCGCCCGCAGCCTTCGCCTAACGACATCCCTTCCCACACCACGCGCACGACAAAGGTCTTCTCGTGTTCACGGCCGCTTTCCGAAATTAACTCATACGCAGGACTGCGTGGCGAAATGGCCTGGAGTGTTTCCTGCAGATGACCTTTCGGATTGATGTCGATCGGCTCCTGCTCAATGTCCGCCAGATCTTCATCAGCGAGGGTGATCAGGAAGCGCCGCGCGGTCTCAAGATTGGTGTCGAGATAAATGGCGCCGAGTAGCGCTTCGAACGCGTCGGCAAGGGTCGAAGTTCTTTCGCGTCCACCGCAGGCTTCTTCGCCACGACCCATCATGAGGAATTGTCCGAGCTCGAGCCGATGTGCATGGCGGCGCAACGCTTCGCGTGAGACGAGGCGCGAGCGCAACTTCGTCAGGCGACCTTCCGCTTCGCGCGGGAACATTTTGTAAAGATGCTCCGTGATGACGAGCTGCAAGACGGCGTCGCCGAGGAACTCGAGCCGCTGGTTATCGAAGTGATGCCGCTGCGTCTCATGACCCAGGCTCGGATGCGTCATCGCTTCTGCGAGCAGGAGCGAATTGCGAAATTTGTGGCCGATTCGTTCTTCGAGCGGAGTCACCGGTCTAACAAGTTAACCAAGCGCGAGCGCGTTTGCCAGAGTGCAGGTTAACGCTGCTGGTAAATTGCGAGTGAGGTCACGACGTCAATCGCGCGCTGCAGCACGGGATCTCGCACCGTTGGTTTGTCCGGGGTATTGCTCCGCCGACGCTGAGCGGCTTCGGCGGCTTCGAGCTCAGGATTTCGCCCGGAGAGCAACGCCGCTTCATTCAGATGTGGTCGTTCGCTTTCGAAGATGAACTGGCTCATCCCCTTCTCTGCGCTTTGCTGGAACACGGTCCGCTTATCGATTGGGGACATCTCCACCGGCAGATCGGGCTTCACTCCGCCGGGAAAAAGCGAGCGGCCGTCGGGCAGGACCGCCTCTGCAACTGCCACCCGCAGGATGCGTCCGCCGTTTAGCGGCAAATCGGAAAACTCAACCGCCTGACCAGTCGTCGGCTGCCCGATGACGAGCGCTTTGTTATGCAAACGCAGCACACCGGCGATCGCTTCCGCGGGTCCAGAGGTGTCGTTGTCCGCGAGAACGATAATCAATCCTCCATAGGCCGGCTCGCGATCGGAAGTGAAGGCGCGCTCCTGCTTCGAGCTCACGCGGCGCAGGGTGAAGAGCGGCTTGCCCTTCGCAACGAAACGTTTCGCGAACTCGGCCGCGACGTTGAACTCATTCGTCGCTGGACTGGCGCGGAGATCGATCACTGCGGCATCGACTTTCTTCGTGCGCATGTTCTGCAGGTGGACATCGAGCGCCTGCAAATTCGCCGGCGTCAAAGCGCCGAGACGGATGTAACCGATGTGCCCTTCGATCAGCTCGCCGTAACACGGATTCGTCGACTCGTTAGGCTGCGGCGCGCGCTGCGCGAAGATGGTCACGCCCGGTCCGAGCCGCTCGAGCACTCCCGAGAGCATCGCGCGGTCGAGCTCAGTTTCGCTGAGTGCATCCGGGCTGATGTAGTTCGACTTCAGAAGCTGAATCGCCTGCTGCAGATCGGCCGAACTCATCGAATCGATAATCATCTCCGCTGTCGGTGTGGGAGATGGCGTCGGGCTCGCGATTGCGCTCGGCGCTGGTGACGGCGACGGCGATTGCGCGAGGAGCGTCACCGCGGAGGCAGAGATGATTGCGAGAAGGAGAAAACGAACGCGCTGCGACATCAATTCGCCGCGACCTTAGCCGCAGCGGGCGGAAGGGCAATATCCCGCCGGAAATGCGCGCCCTCGAACTTGATACGCGAGACGGCTTCGTAGGCACGTGTGCGTGCTTCGTTCGCATTCTTGCCAAGAGCTGTGATCGCGAGAACGCGCCCACCGGCGGTAACAATCTTGCCGTGCTCTCGACATGTTCCCGCATGGAATACCTGCACGTCTTCGAGATCGCCTAACGAGTCGAGACCGCGAATGACCTTGCCGGTCTCGTACTTTCCGGGATAACCGCCGGACGCCATGACGACGGTGACGGCGATCCGTGGATCCCAATCGATCGTCACCTTCTCCAGTGTGCCGTCGATCGTCGCCTCGATCAGTTCCAGCAAGTCACTGCGCAGACGCGGCAGGATCGCCTGCGTTTCCGGATCACCGAAGCGGCAATTAAATTCCAGCACACGCAGTCCGTCGCTCGTCATCATCAATCCCGGAAAGAGCAGGCCGCGAAATTCGATTCCGCTTTGCCCCAAGCAGTCCGTCAGTCGCCACATTACGTCGCGGTGAAAACGCTCTTCCGCGGCGCTGCTCCAGTTGTCCGCTGGACTGACCGCGCCCATCCCGCCGGTGTTGGGGCCCTCGTCGCCATCGAGCGCGCGCTTGTGATCACGCGCTGTCGCGAGCAGCCGGTAGCTTCCGCCGCTCACCAGCGCATGCAGCGAACATTCGGTCCCGCGCAGAAATTCCTCGACCACAATCCGCCGGCCAGCATCGCCGAAGCGGCCTTCGTTCATCATCGCGTCGATCGCTTCGGTTGCTTCCGCGCAGCCGTTCGCGATGACAACGCCCTTTCCGAGCGCAAGGCCATCGGCCTTGATCACGATCGGATATTGAAGTCGCTTACAGAACTCGAGCGCTTTGGCGCTACGCTCGAACGATCCCGCCAGTGCAGTCGGAATCTTGCAGCGGCGCATCATCTCTTTCGCGAAAATCTTCGATGACTCGAGACGCGCCGCGCTCTTATTCGGACCGAAAACGCGCAGCCCTTCGGCGCTGAAGAGATCAACCACACCTGCGGCGAGTGGATCGTCCGGCCCGATCACCGTCAGGTCGATCGCGTTCTCCTTCGCGAAGGAGACGAGCGCCTCGACCTCGTTCGCCGCAATCGGCACATTTTCACCGAGCGCCTCCGTTCCGGCGTTCCCTGGCGCGCAAAAAATCTGAGCTACTCGCGACGATTGCTTGAGCTTCCAAACGAGCGCGTGCTCGCGCCCGCCGCTGCCAACAACGAGGATTTTCACGCGCGCCGCG
>JBJMWV010000123.1:0-2436 GCA_045809985.1 Chthoniobacterales bacterium
GATCCGGCTCCAACTCCAACGCCGAACCCGGCGGCCTCGCCTTCACCCACGCCCGGTGATGACCATGGCGGCGGCGGGGGAGGAGGCGGTGGAGATGATCACGGCGGTGACGATCATCCCGACCTGAGTCTGCACGGCCTCTACGAAGGCACCACCTCCGCAGGCGGAATCGCGGTCTTCTACATCGAGCGGAACACGCACATCCAAATCAACCTCCTCGACATCTCCGGCCAATCGATCGGCTTTGCCGAAGGCCAACTGACGAACGGCGCGTTCACCTTCACGCTCTCCAACGGGCAAAGCATCAGCGGAACGGCCACCGAGAAGACGATCAGTGGCACCGTTGGCAACGCAACCTTCCAGGCGATTCGCGCCTCCGAGTTCGGTGAAGAACATCGCGCGGCCGGTCGGTTTGTCGGCACTGCGAACGGACCCGGCGGAGAGAGCCGCGTCATGATCGTGGTCGACAGCAACAAGCACATCGTCCTTCTACAGACGAGCGGCACTGCGCCCAATCTCGTTCGTACCGGTGGCTTCGGCAGCGTGACGGCGCCGGTCTCGCCGTCGACCACCTACACCTTCACGCTCGACAAGACGGTCGGCAGCTCGAGCCCGATCACCGGTTCGTTCACGATCCAGGACGGCGTCTTCGCCGGCACCTTCACGACGAGCGCGGGCACATTCACGATCAACAGCTTCAAAAGCACGCTCGTGAATCGCATGGCGAACATCTCGACGCGCGGCCTTGTCGGCCAAGGCGACAGCGTGCTGATCGGTGGCTTCATCATCACCGGCGGACCGAAGCTGGTCATGATCCGCGCGATCGGACCGTCGTTGGCCGCGTTCGGCGTTTCACCCGCGCTCGACAATCCGTCGATCAAGCTCTTCGCGAATGGCGTCGTGCTGAAGCAAAACGACGATTGGAAATCGAACGCGAACGCTGCCGACATCGTGGCCAGCGGTCTCGCGCCGACGAGCGATCTCGAGTCTGCACTACTCGTTAGACTCGAGCCGGGTGCTTACACGACGGTCGTTACCGGCACTGCTTCGAGCGCGATTGGAATCGGCCTCGTCGAAGTCTACGAAGTCGACCGCGACTAATTCGTTAGGCCAGTAAATGCGAAAGGCCTCGCGTCGTGACTGACGCGAGGCCTTTCTGTTTTCGGATTGTAGCGTGCGCTGACTATTTCACGGTGAACGGTACCGAGTACTGCGCGTTCTCCCAGGTCATCTTCAGAACGCCGCCATCTTTGCGATCATCAATCGCGATCGTGAATTGGCCGACCGGCTGATCGACAGCTGTCTTCTGCAGATCGATTCGGGCGAGGTCCTGGGCCTCATCGTATTTCGTGCCCCACTGTCCGGTCTGCTTATTCACGACCAGCTTTCCGCCATTCTCCTCCGGCATCATGTAGAGCGAGTAAGTCCCGGCCGGAATCGTAGTGCCGCCCATCTCGAGCGGCTTCTCGGTTGTCATGAGCGTGGCTTCGTCCGCGCCCATGCGCCAGACTTTGCCGTACGGCACGAGGGTGCCCCAGACTTTGCGGGTTTCGCCGCTCTTCGGATCCTTCGAGTAAGGGCGGCCGTAAACGACACTGATCTGGCTGCCTTTGATCTCGGCTTTCACGGTTTCGTGTGGACTGACGCGCGGCTTGTCCTGCGCGAGCAAGGGTGACGCGATGAGCAGGGCGGCCTGCAAGAGAACGAGGGTTTTGCGATTCATGATGGAAAGCTGTCCCGCACGGAGCCTGCGTCCAATTCTTCTTTCAATCCGCCGCGCGCCGTCGTCTTAATCGGCGCATGAGCTGGGAAGCGATTAACGCTACTGCGCAGTTGATCAGCTCAGCCGCGGTCGTGGCATCGCTCTGGTATCTCGCGGTCCAGGTGCATCGCAGTACGCGCATCGCGCGACTGACTGCGGAAGATGCCGCGACAACCGCGTTGCGTGAAGTGACGCGGCCGTTCGGCGAGAACCCGGAGATCGGCCGTCTCTGGAGCAAAGGGCTGGAGGATCTCGAGTCGTTAAGCGCGGAAGATCGCGCCCGTTTTTATCACTTCGCGTTTCAATTCCTGAAGGCGATGGAGACGATCCATCATCATTACGTTTACGGATTGATGCAGCCGCAGGTCTGGCGCGGCTGGTGCAATCTCTACCGGCACTATCTCGCGTCGCCGGGCATCGAGCATTACTGGAAGTTGCGTCACGATTTGTTCTCCGATCACTTCCAGAAGCTGATCGCTGAGCTCGATAAACCGACCGAGCGTCGGACGGTTGCGAACTTGTTAGGCGAAGAGACTTAGAGGTCGCGGCACATCGCGAAGGCTTCGATGTCTTCCCAGCCGTTGCGCAGCCAGAAGTCGTGGCCTAACGAGTTGTCATCCGCGACCAGGATGATGGCGCGCTGAATTCCGGTTGTCTGCAAGGCGCAGACGCAA
>JBJMWV010000124.1:0-1978 GCA_045809985.1 Chthoniobacterales bacterium
GAGTATTCAGCGTCGATATACTGAAGGTCCCCGGAGCATTGATCGTCAGTCGGTACACATCAGCATCGGTCGGGCTTAAGAACGTTCCCAAGACTGTGCTTCTACCGGTACCGCCAGCTGCTTGGACAATGCCGCTGTTTTGAGCGGTTCCAGGTGTTTGTCCGGCGTCACCGATTTCAGTGAAGACCTGCGCATTCAGGAGCGGGTTGCCGATGCCGAAGACCACGGCGAGCGCTGCCACGCGCGCGATTGTGCTTGGCCGAAGTGAACGTGATCGTGAGTTAAATGAAAATAATTGCATAGAAGGGTCAGGTTGTTGATGTAGCCGTTATGGCTAATGCGAGTGAGACAAGGAACTCAGCAGCAGCCGTGCCCATCCCTGGATCAAGGTTGTAACCGTCTGACCACCAGCAGCTTGCATTTTTTAGATTAGATGGCCGCTCGGGCGATCTTGCAAAAACTGTAAAGATTACCTACGGATTTTCCGCGGTCGGCAGGCGAAACCTGCCGCAGGCCACGACCGTCAGTCGCGCTGGTGCGGCGCGAGCGAAGCGACCACTTTGATGAAGCGCGGCTTGTCGCGCAGCGAATCCCACACATCGTCCAATTGAAGCGAGCCGAAGTTCGTTACGTTCGGCATCGGCGCGGCAGTTTCGAGCAAATCGAGCGCTCGGTCGGTCTCGCCGAGCTGAGCACAAATCCCGGCTAGTAATCCCATGAAGCTGGGGCCGTCGACCGCATCTTTCGTAACGGGGCGTAACCGGAGCGCCTCTTCGCCCTCGTGAATTGCTCCGGCCTTCTCCCCCAGACGCGCGAGTACCTCTGCGAGGACGCTGTGCGCTTTCGCGTCGTCGGGGCGCTGCGCGACGACCTCGGCCAAATACTTGCGCGCCTCGCCGAATTCGGCTCGCGCTGTCGGCTCGTCGCCCAAGCCGCGTGCGATGATCCCCGCGTAGTAGCCGCGCGGCGTCACGTACCCGGCCCAGTTAAACTCCGGAAGCTGTTGGGCGCGCAATGCTTCTTCTGCGGCGCGATAGTCGCGCGAGGCAAGCGCAAGCTCGAGCCGCTCGACTGCGAGCAGGTTACGTTCAGCATACTTTGCCGGCTCTCCCCAAACGACTTCGTGCCAGCGACGTAGATCAGCGCGGCTGGAGACGTCGACTTTTGCGCGTGCCAATTGGAAGTCGAACGAATCTGGTTTTCGCGCGATGACGCTGTCGCATGTCTCGGCCGCTTCACGATAGCGCTTCAGCGCGAAGTAGTTCGTCCGCGCCAGGTCGAAAAGAATTGTCTCGTTGCGCGGGTCCTTTTTGCGCGCTGCTTCCAAGCTCTCCGTGGAGAGATTCCACTTTCCCTGCCTCCGCTGAATGAGTCCGACGAAGTAGGGGATATCAGCGGCGTTCGGCAGCGATTTTCTGGCCAGTTCCAGCTCCGCCAAAGCCGGCGGATAGTCCCGGTGACCCCAGTAATGAATGATGCCGCGCGTGAGATGGACCTCGCCTGCTGCGGGTTTGAGTTTCGCTGCACGGTCGGCGGCATCGTGGGCGGCCTGCAGGCGTTGTGGCGTATGATCGTGGTTCGACCAGTAGGCAAAAACGTGGACGCGTGCGAGCAGGCATAAAGCCGACACAAACGCGGGGTCACGCGTGACGGCGTCTGTCAGCAGTTCCACTTCCTTCGCGCTTCGTTCCGTGGTCGAAAGCCCCGCGCGTTCGGCGATATCTTTCGCGCGGAGATAGAGCTCGTAGGCAACGATGTCGTCTGTCGGTTGGACGCGGATGTCCGCCTGTTCGTTAGGCGAGAGCCTTGCGCTGAGCTGGTCCGCGATCTTCTGCGCAATCTCGCTTTGAATCGCGAACACATCGCGCAAATCGCGCGCGTATTGTTCTGACCATAACTCCGCGCCGGAGCTTGTATCGCGAAGGTGAGCGGTGATTCGGACCTGATAATCTGAGCGCTGCACGCTGCCTTCGAGGAC
>JBJMWV010000125.1:0-4826 GCA_045809985.1 Chthoniobacterales bacterium
AAAAGCCAGTCGCGCAGCTTGTAGTTCACGGCACGCTTGCCGTGACCGTTCTGCTCCAACCAATCGATGATCTTCGCCGTCGCTTGTGCGCGCGAGAGCCCGTCGATCAGCGGCGAGTTGATAGCCACGCCTGGCTCGGTCGAGCCGATCGATTCTTCCGGCGTCTTGCCCAGCTGCTGAACCACCGCGACAACCGGCAGCTGAAACTTCCGCGCGAACTCGAGATCGCGCTCATCGTGCGCGGGCACGGCCATGATCGCGCCGGTGCCGTAGCCCATCAGCACGTAATCGGCGATCCAGATCGGAATGTGTTTGTTGTTCGCTGGATTGATCGCGAAACCGCCGGTAAAGACGCCGGTTTTCTCTTTCGACAACTCCGTCCGCTCGAGGTCGGACTTCGCTGCGACCTGCTGTCGATACTTCGCAACTTCGTCACGCCGTTCCGCAGTCGTGACCTTATCAACGAGCGGATGCTCCGGCGCGAGCACCATGTAGGTCGCGCCGTACAGTGTGTCGGGCCGCGTCGTGTAAACGCGCAGACGGTCCGCTGCGTCCGCGAGCACAAACTCGATCTCCGCACCTTCGCTGCGGCCGATCCAATTGCGTTGCAGTAGCTTGATTCCCGATGGCCAATCAAGCCCTTCGAGTTCATCGCTCAGCCGCTCGGCATAGGCGGTGATGCGCAACATCCATTGCCGCATCGGGCGCCTAACGACCGGAAAGCCGCCCACCTCGCTCTTGCCGTCGATCACCTCTTCGTTCGCGAGGACGGTGCCGAGATCAGGACACCAGTTCACCGGCACTTCAGCGACATAAGCGAGACGCACGGAGTCAGGATCCGCGCCGCGATAGGTCGAGATCGGCTCGGCGCGGTTGGTCTCCGGGTTAAACCAGGAGTTGTAGATCTGGAGGAAGATCCACTGCGTCCAGCGGAAGTAACGCGGGTCGGTCGTGCTGATCTCGCGTTCCCAATCATAGGAGAAGCCGATGCGCTTCAGCTGCGTTTTGAACTTCGCGACGTTCTCGCGCGTCGTGACCGCCGGATGCTGGCCGGTGCGAATCGCGTATTGCTCGGCGGGCAAACCGAAGGCATCCCAGCCCATCGGGTGCAGAACGTTGAAGCCGCGCATCCGCTTGTAGCGCGCGATGATGTCCGTCGCGGTGTAGCCTTCCGGATGTCCAACATGCAACCCGGCGCCGCTTGGATACGGGAACATGTCGAGGACGTAGAACTTCGGCTTCGCCGGATCGAAGCCCTGCTCTCCCGGATTGGCCGCATGAAACGAACGGCGCTGATCCCAGATCGTCTGCCATTTCGGCTCGATCTGATCGAACGGATACGGTTTGCGGCGTTCGCTCATGGCGAGAGATAACATGACTTCGCTCCTTCTCGCCACGCGCAATGCGCACAAAACGCGCGAGCTCGCGGCGCTGCTCGGGCCGGAGTTTTCGGTGAGCGATCTCACTGCGCTTCCGCAGATCGCCGCGATCGAGGAGACGGGAAAAACATTCGCCGAGAATGCGACGCTGAAAGCCGTGGCGGCGTCGCGGATCGTCAGCGGACTTGTCGCAGCGGATGACTCGGGGCTTGAAGTTGACTCGTTAGGCGGCGCGCCCGGCGTTTACTCCGCGCGCTATGCCGGTGACGGCGCGAGCGACGAAACGAATGTCGCGAAGCTTCTGCGCGCGCTGCACGACACTGATGAGCGCGCAGCGCAATTTCACTGCGTTCTTGTGCTCGCGCATGACGGTGATGCGATCACGCTGTTCGACGGCGTCGTTCGCGGCCAGATCGCGCGCTCGCCTGCCGGCAACAACGGCTTTGGCTACGATCCGGTCTTCGTGCCGGACGGCTTCACCGACACGTTCGCGGCACTCGGCGATGCAATGAAGAACCAGATCAGCCATCGCGCACGGGCGGCCGCTCAGCTGCGCGACCATCTGCTTGGAAATAAAAAGGGCGGCGAAGATCGCCGCCCTTAATGGTCGAAGTGTAGCCGAGCAGTTAGGGCGGAGTTGTGCCTGCCGCTCCTGTCGGTTGCGCCGTCTTGATCTGGTAACCGATCTTGTCGATACCAGCCGAGCGGACCTTATCGAGGACGGTAATCACGTCGCCGTGCAGCGCATTCTGCTCAGCGCTCAACGAAACCTTTAGCTGCGCATTTCCTTTCCGCAGCTCGTACAACCTCGGCAAAACCTGCTCGTCTGAAACAGGCGCATTGTCGAAATAGACGAGGTTGCCTTCCGTCACGCGAATCGAGACGTAGTCCTTCGGCTGGTTCGGCGGCGGCGGCGGCGCATTCGCAGCCGGCAGATTGACCCGGATGCCCTTCATATGCGTCTGGCTCAAGCTCACCATCATGAAGCTCGCCAGCAGGAAGAACATGATGTCGATCAACGGGATGATCTCGATGCGCGCGTGTTTCTTCGGAATGGGCGATCGCATTCTCATAG
This sequence comes from Chthoniobacterales bacterium, assembly GCA_045809985.1. Lineage (GTDB taxonomy): Bacteria > Verrucomicrobiota > Verrucomicrobiia > Chthoniobacterales > UBA10450 > JACCTI01. Next base: position 2,455 of record JBJMWV010000125.1, read on the forward strand.
CGTTTACCTCCTTAGAACTGCGCCCCTGTCATCGTGAACGTGATTGGTGTTCGCACCTTCGAAACCGTGCCCGGTTTGAACCGCCATCTCCGGAATGCACTGGTCGCCGCGTTGTCGAGAATCGGACTGCCGGTGCTCGTCGCCATTTCTGCACTGGTGACGGAGCCGCTCGATGTGTCGACCGTCATCACGCAAACACCACTGCCGGTCAGCTTCGAACGGCGGGCCTCATACGGATACTCAGGTCGCGGCGCGCTGACTGCGACAGCCTTTGCTGACGACATCGACATCGGTCCGGCGCTGGGTACGCCAGCCGGCTTTGGCCGAGCAATCGGAGCTACTGGTTTGGCTGGCTTGTCGCGCTTGGGTGGTGGCGTCGGTTTCTCTTCGACGAACTCAGGCACTTCAGTCGGCTCCGGCGGAGCTTCGGTCGGCTCCGGCTCTTCCATCTCTTCGGGTGGAGGAGTCGGCTCAGGCGCAGCTTGTTCAAACGTCACTTCAGCGACGGCCTCTGGAATTGCGCTCAGATCAGCCGGCGGCTCTTCCTTGTGAATACCGGCGATGACTGCGGCGAGGCCGTGAATCGCAAGTGCACCGCCGAATGCGGCGAGCACCTGCCACTTTGGCGCCGGCTTATACAGCAGCGGACCTGGTTTGTGCGGTTTGTCAGTCGCCATAGCTACTGCCCCGGTGCGGGAACGCCTTTCGAGGCCTCGCTCTTGATTTCAAATGCGATCTTCGTGAAGCCCGTCGAGCGGATTTGGTCGAGCAGGCGCGTCACGTTTCCGTGCAGCGCCTCGCGATCTCCGCGAATGAAGATCTTGGGTTCCGGTCGATCCTTGTTTGCAGCCCATTCGTTATAGATGGGTTTCAATTTCGCCGGCACGTCTTCGTAATTGATCTTCACTTTGTCCCAGTAAATGTAGCCGTCGCGGTCGACCGAGAAGCTGTAGTAATCCTTCTTCGACTGCGTCTGCCCGGAACTGCCCGTCGGCAGCGCGACCTTCATTCCCTTCATAGTCGTCTGGCTCAAGCTCACCATCATGAAGCTGGCGAGCAGGAAGAACATGATGTCGATGAGCGGAATGATCTCGATCCGCGCATGCTTCTTGGGAATCGGAGATGCGACTTCCATGGTGTCGCGCCTCCTACTTCGTCATCGCCGTCACATCCAATTCGCGCCGATTCACGTTTTGAGCTTCCAGCATCACTTCGAGGTTCGTCGCTGCGGTCTGCAGTTCGAACTCCAAGTTAGACACGCGAGAGGTGAAAAAGTTAAACGGAACGAGCTCGAAAATTGCGATGCCGAGACCGCAAGCCGTCGCGATCAGCGCTTCCGCGATACCACCGGTGACCGCCTGCACGGCGAGCTCTTCGTTGCCGAGGAAGCTGAACGAACGCATCAGCCCGGTGATTGTGCCGAGCAGACCAAGCAACGGGGCGAGCGTGACGAGCGTGTCCATGACGACCAGGAAGCGACCGGCGCGCTTGATTTCAATACCGGCGGCGACCTGAAGCGCGCCTTGCAGCGAGGCGTGCTGGTGATTCAAGCCGTTCCACATCATGCGAAGAACGGGGTCACGCGAACCGCGCGACAGCCGCGAAGCCTCCGCGACGTCGCCATTCTCGATCGCGGTGAAGACCTTCTCGATCCGCTTGGGATCGCGGCGCATCCAGCGGCCGAGCCACCAGAAGATACGTTCGACGACGACTGCGAGACCGATGATCGACACGATCAGGATCGGCCACATGATGGGGCCGCCCTTGCGGAAGTTATCGATGATGAAGTTGCCGGTCTCTTTCGGCTTCTCAGGCACACCAGCAGAAGCACTCGGCGCCGCGGCAGGATTCGGAACGCCTGCGGCGGTTGAAGGACTCATTCCCGGAGCGGGCGATAGACCAGGCATTCCCGGTTGCGTACCGGGAGCGGTCGGTGCGGCAACGGGCGCAGTTCCATTCTGCGGTGCACCCGGCGCGATCGTCGCCGCGGGCATGGTGCCCGGCGCAGTCGTCGTGGTCGCTGGCGCCGTTGTCGTCGTCCCCGGCGCGCCGGTCGCGGGCGCGGTCGTCGCAGGAGAACCAGCTCCGGCTGGCGCAGGTGGAGTTGTTTGCCCGAAGGAATTCAGCGCGAGCAGCGCTGCAGAACAGACGGAGGCAGTGAGGATTTTTTTCATAAGGTTGATGGAGAGGCTTATGTACCAGTCCGGGATTTTCTAATGGCGTTGCCCGTTATCTATCTTCAAGAGCCTGATAGCGAGTCGAGTAAAACTTTTCGCAATTCTCTTCCGCTGTTTAGTTCCCGAAGCATTCACAAAGGTATTTCGCAACAAGTACGTTACGGGGATGTAAGAGCACATGCAGTAAATGATTCA
>JBJMWV010000126.1:0-2021 GCA_045809985.1 Chthoniobacterales bacterium
ATCTCCTTGAACACTTCCAGCGCAGGCTTGCCCGAATCGATGATCTGGCCCGCTTCGGCGAAGGCTGCTTGTTCGCGCTTCAATTCCGCGAGACCGATCTCGAGCACTTTCGCAGGAGGCATATCGACCAGCTCGGTGCCCGCGAGCATGCGCTGATACTTCTCTTCGCCGAGCGCCCACGGCGCCGTAGCCTTCGGGAGTTTCTCTTTCTCCAGCCAGTTCGCGAAATCGCTCAACGCGAGGACAGCCTTACGATTCGACATCTGAAACGCAGCCTGCAGACGCGCGTCTTTCACGTCCTTCAACGCATCCGCGAGTTCCTTCTTCATGAACTCGGCCTGACCGCGCGCGACCTCGATCGCGAGCTCGACGTACGGGCGCGGCAGCACCGGCGCGAGATTCGTCTTCGCCGCGATCACAATGTTCGGCGTCTGATTCTCGATTGCGATGATGCTCTTCACGCGATCATCGAGTGGCGCGAAGTTGCGCTTGATGTAGACGCTGAGATCGATCGCCTGCGCGTAGGTCATCGGGTTGTTGTCGAACACGCCCATCTCCTGCATCTCGAAAAGATCCTTGCGGATCGCGCACTGCAGGATGCGCAGATCGATGCCGACTTTCGCGCTCAGCTTCTCGAGGTTGAAACGCTTCAGCCGTTCGTCGAAGCGCTTCAGGCGAGACAACTCGGCGTCGATCGAGAGACGGGTGAAGTCACTGATCCGGCCGTCGTATTCATGGAAGCCTAACGACGTCGCCGCGATCGGATGCGCGGCGAGCCAGCCCTTGATGTATTCGTCCGCAACCTTCTCGAATTCGGCGTCCTGCTCCTCGGCTGCGCGCGTAGGACTGGGAGCGAGAGAAGCGAGCGCAAACATGGCCAGAAGGAGCAGTCGTTTCATTTCAAGACGAAGGCGCGAAGCTTACCCACGCTTTGCGCGTTGCCAAAAATTTCGCGCTGCGCGATGATTCTCGCCCAGTTCACGATGAAGCGTCGCCTCCTACTTTCCACCGGCGCGTGCCTCCTTTTCATTAATGTCCTGCTCGGGTTCCGCTTCTATCAGGTGCGGGCCGCCTCGCAGGAAGAAGACACCGGCTACGCGCAGATCTCCGTCTTCGCGCGCGCGATCCAGTTGATCCGGCAGGATTACGTGGACAGTAAAAAGACGAGCTACCACGACCTCATCTATGCCGCGATGAAAGGCATGCTCGCCTCGCTCGATCCGCACTCGCAGTTCATGGATCCGGACGACTTCAAGGACATGCAGGATGACACGCGGAGCCGCTTCAACGGTCTCGGCATCGAGGTCTCGATGAAGAATGGCATCCTGACTGTGATCACGCCGATGGAAGACACGCCCGCCGCGAAGGCGGGTATCTTGAGCGGCGACCAAATTTTGCGGATCAATGGCAGCTCGACCGAGAAAATGGAGCTGCAGGACGCAGTGAACACGTTGCGCGGCGTGCCCGGTCAGAAGGTCACGCTGACCGTGCTCCGGCCCGCGACGAAAGAGCTGAAGGATTACGCGCTGGAGCGGGTCGAGATCAAAGTGCAGAGCGTGAAAGGCGGGAAGCTGATCGACCCTGAGCTGACCGGCCAGTTTAAGATCGGCTACGTGCGTTTGATTCAATTCAACGAACCGACGGCGGACGAGCTCGAGAAGGCGCTCGACGAATTGCAGAAGCAAGGGATGCAGGCGCTCGTGCTCGACTTGCGCAACAATCCGGGCGGCCTCCTGAACAGCGCGGTGGATGTTTGCGCGCAGTTCGTTCCGCCGAATACGACGGTTGTTTCGACGCAAGGCCGTGCCGCTTCGCAACAGACCGACTACGCGACTTCGGCCGTGGCGAAACAGCGCCCGCGCTTTCCGATGACGGTTCTCGTGAATGAAGGCAGCGCGAGCGGTGCGGAGATTGTGGCTGGTGCGCTGAAGGATTTGAAACGCGCGATCATCGTTGGCGAGACGACGTTCGGAAAAGGCTCAGTGCAAAACGTGATGCAGTTGCCGGACGGTTCGGCGCTG
>JBJMWV010000127.1:0-3586 GCA_045809985.1 Chthoniobacterales bacterium
GAGTTGCAAAGCCGGCAGCAGGAACTCCAGCAGACCAACCAGGAGCTGGAGGAGAAAGCGCGGCAGTTGTTCGAGCAAAACGAAGAGGTCGAGAAGAAGAACCGCGAAGTCGAGCAGGCGCGGCAGGCGCTCGAAGGCAAGGCGCAACAGCTCTCGATCACGTCGCGTTACAAGAGCGAGTTCCTCGCGAACATGTCACACGAGCTGCGCACACCGTTGAACAGCCTGCTTATCCTCGCAGACCAGTTGTCGTCGAACCCCGATGGCAACCTGACCGCGAAACAGGTCGAGTTCGCGCGCACGATCCGCGGTTCCGGCAAGGATCTGCTCAAGCTGATCAACGACATTCTCGATCTCTCGAAGATCGAATCCGGCACCGTCACCCTCGATGTCGGCGAAGTGCGTTTCGAGGAATTGCGCCAGAGCATGGAGCGCACGTTCCGCCACATCGCGGAAGACAAGGCCTTGAGCTTCACCATCACAGTGGATCCAAATCTGCCGCCCGGAATCTCGACCGACGCGCAACGGCTCGAGCAGGTCTTGAAGAACCTCCTCTCGAATGCATTCAAGTTCACCGATCGCGGTTACGTGAATCTGCGTGTCGGACCAGCGACGGAAGGCTGGAGCGAAGAGAACGAGTCGTTAGGCCGCGCCGGCTCAGTGCTCGCGTTCTCCGTGAGCGACAGCGGCATCGGCATTCCGTCCGACAAGCAGGGGACAATCTTCGAGGCGTTCCAGCAGGCCGACGGAAGCACCAGCCGCAAGTATGGCGGCACGGGTCTTGGGCTTGCGATCAGTCGCGAGCTCGCGCGTGTTCTCGGTGGCGAAATTCGCATCGACAGCCGCGAAGGCCGCGGCAGCACGTTCACGCTCTTCCTGCCGCAGAATTACACCGGCACGCCGTCAAAGTTGCAGGTTGTTCCGCGCGCCGTCGCATCGTCGGAAGAATCGCGCAACGGCGACAGTGCGCCGCCGCAGCCGACGCCCGTTGAGTACGCGGTCAGCGACGATCGCGCGAACATTCTGCCCGGCGAGAAAGCCGTCCTGATCATCGAGGACGACCGCGATTTCGCGCAGTGGCTGGTCGACATGGCCCGCATGAAAGGCTTCAAGGCGATCGCAAGCGCCCGCGGAAATCGCGGCCTCGAACTCCTGGAGGATTACAACCCGGTCGCAATTTTGTTAGACATCACGCTGCCGGACATCAGTGGGTGGAAGGTGCTCGACCGTCTGAAGACGGATCTCGGCACACGACACATCCCGGTCTTCATCATCTCAGCGAACGACGAGCCGGAGAATGCACTAAAGCAGGGCGCGCTCCGCTTCCTCACCAAGCCCGTCGCCGAGGAACGCATCAGCGAAATTTTCACGACCATTCAGAAGATGCAGAGCGAGGACGCGAAGAAGTTGCTCGTCGTCGAGGACGACGAGAACCAGCGCAACAGTATCCGCGAGTTGATCGGGAACGAGACCGCGCATCTGACCGACGCGGCGACCGCACAAGAGGCAGTCGATCGTTTGCGCGAGGATCGCTTCGATTGCGTGGTGCTTGATTTGATTCTGCCGGACCGATCGGGATTCGACTTAATCGATCAGATCCGCACCGAGCATCCGCATCTGCCGATCATCGTCTATACCGGCAAGGACCTCTCGCGTGACGAAGAGGAACGGCTCAACCTGATGACCCAGACCACGATCGTGAAAGATGTGCGCAGTCCGGAGCGTCTCTTTGATCAGACGGCGCTCTGGTTGCATCGCGAGACCGCGCGATTGCCGCAAGACAAACGCGAGATCCTGCAGCGCCTGCACGATCCGGACGCGGTGCTGGCGGGCAAGAAGGTGCTCATCGTCGACGACGACGTGCGAAACATCTTCGCCATGACGAGCATGCTCGAGCGTTACAAGATGGAAGTGTTCGCCGCCGAGACCGGCAAGGAAGCGATCGGCAAACTGCAAAGCACGGAAGGCATTGATCTTGTTCTCATGGACATCATGCTGCCGGAGATGGATGGCTACGAAACGATGCGCACGATCCGCTCGATGTATGGCTTCGGCTCGCTCCCGATCATCGCGTTGACCGCGAAAGCGATGAAGGGCGACCGCGAAAAATGCATTGAAGCCGGTGCAAGTGATTACATCTCGAAACCGGTGGACACGGAACGACTCCTGACGTTGTTGCGCAGCTGGCTCCACCGCTAACGAATGGGCCCGGAGCAACACGCGGCCGACGGCGCGGACGAGAAGGTCAATATTCTCATCGTCGACGACCGCGCTGACAAACTCCTCGCGCACGAAACGGTGCTCGCGGAGCTGAATCAGAATTTGGTGCGTGCACGTTCCGGCACCGAAGCGTTGCGTTGCCTGCTGCAGGAAGACTTCGCTGTCATCCTGCTCGACGTAAATATGCCGGGGATGGACGGCTTCGAGACGGCGAAGCTCATCCGCCAGCGCGCGCGTAACGAGACCACACCGATCATCTTCATCAGCGCGGTGAACGACACCGAGACGCATGTCTCGCGTGGCTACTCGTTAGGCGCGGTTGATTACATCCTCACGCCAGTTGTGCCCGAGATCCTGCGCGCCAAGATCAACGTCTTCGTCGACCTCTACAAAAAAACCCAGCAGATCAAGCGGCAGGGCGAAGAGCGTGCGAAGTACATCCGCGAGCAAGCCGCGCGCGCCGAAGCCGAACGTCGGCAGGAGCGTCTCGCCTTCATGGCCGAAGCGAGCAAAGTCCTCGCCACTTCGCTGGAGCTGCGAGACACATTTCAGAATCTCGCGAAGCTGGTTGTGCCGAAGCTGGCGGACTTCTGCGTGATCATGGCCCCCGATGATACGGGCGAGCTCAGCGAGGTCGCGATCGCCTACGACGACTTTACCGGCCGGCCTGAGTTGCGGCGTTTGATCGACGAATTTCCGAAGAACCCCGCCGCCATCACTGCAGCCAAGCGCGTCGTCGAAACCGGAAAATCGGCGACCTGCTGTGATGTTGCTGGCGGCGCTCTCAACGAGCTGTTCACGGCGGAAGAAGACCGGCACTTCATCCGCCGCTTCGGCCTCAGTTCCTGCTCGTCTGTTTCGATTCGCACCGTAGATCGCACGCTCGGCGCGATCCTCATGTTCAGTCTCAACGCGCATCGTGCTTGTGGCGTGATCGAGCTTTCGGTCGCGGAAGAACTCGCGCAACGAGCCGCGCTCGCGCTCGAGAACGGCCGGCTTTACAAAGCGGCGCAGGAAGCGCGGACGGAAGCGGAGCGCGCGAATCTCGCGAAAGACCGCTTCCTCGCCATGCTCAGCCACGAGCTGCGCACACCGCTCACGCCGGTTCTGACTTCGCTGCTCGCGCTGGAGCACGACGGACTGCCCGATGAAGTTCAGCCTTCGCTGCAGATGATTCGGCGCAACGTCGAACTCGAAGCGCGGTTGATCGATGACTTGTTAGACCTGACCCGCATCAGCAAGGGCAAGGTGCAGCTCAGTCTCGAGATCGTCGATGCGCACAGCCTGCTGCGGAACGCGCTCGAGATTTGTCATTCTGACATCGCGCACAAGAATCTCGCGCTGGAACTTCAGCTCGAAGCAAAGC
>JBJMWV010000128.1:0-13565 GCA_045809985.1 Chthoniobacterales bacterium
CCGTCCGGCAACGGTGGTGCGCGCGCATCAACTGCAGCGCCGTCGGCCGTTCTTCATCCTCGCCGCGGCTTGCTTCATTCTTGGACTACTCGGCTGGGGCTTGTACTACGCACGTGCGGCAAGCGTGGAGCGCCAGGCGAACGAGCGTTTGGCGCAAAAGGTCGAGGCGATGCATCGCGTTGAAGGGCAGATGAATAGCGTGCGCAAACAAGCGACTGCGCTCGATAGCGTCGCGATGCCGCTCGCCGCGGCCGTCAACGATCGCAGCTTCTGGCCGGAGATGATTGAAGATCTGAATGCGCGGCTGCCGAAGGAGGACATCTGGATCACGGAGCTGATCGCTACTTCTGCCGGCAAACCAATCGGAGCCGGAGAACTCCACGGCGCGACAGTCACAGCGACACCGACACCCGCGCCGGCAACGCCGACACCCGCCGCACCGCGACCTGGCGCCACGGCAAACGAACCTGCGATCGACGGTGTTTTGATCCGCGGCCTCTACTTGTTGAATCCGAAGCAGCAGGAGGTCGCGGTCGACTTTTTCAAGAACCTGGTTGGCTCACCATTCTTCAACATCGATCCAAACAATCAGGCGAAGTACCTGCGGCCTACGACGCCGAATAATACAGAGTGGGCATTCCCGTACGAGCTGCGGCTTGACCTTAAGAAGCCGATCAAAGTTCCATGAGCTGGTTTCGCCAGAACCGTTTTCTCGGCACGTCCCTGATCGTCTTCGGGATCGCCGTGCTGGCCGCGCTCTACTTCGTCTGGAGCGCGCGGAGCAGCTTCAACGACGCGCGCGCGCAGTTCGACCAGAACGCGACGGAGCTGAGCCGGCTGCAGCGCCTGACGCCGTTTCCAAGCGAGACCAACCTGCGCAAAATGAAGACGCAGGCTGATGATTACACGGCGGATCTAAACAAGCTGAAGGACGACTTGAAGACGCGCGTCCTGCCGGTCGTGCCGATGGCGCCTAACGAGTTTCAGTCGCGACTCCGGCAGGCGATGACCGCGATCGGTGAACGCGCGCGAGCGAACAAGGTGAAGCTGCCGGAGAATTTCTTCCTCGGCTTCGACGAGTTCGCGTCGGCCTTACCGGATACCGCGGCGGCGCCGTTGCTCGGACAGCAACTCGCGCAGGTCGAGATGTTGTTGGAAGTGATGATTGACGCGCGAATCGATGCGCTGACTGCGTTCCGGCGCGTTCCGCCTAACGAGTCGTTGCTTCCGGCAGCGACTCCGGTGCCTGGTGCTGCTGCGGCTCGGCGTGGGGCGAGCGCACCGCCCGCGACGCCACCCATCGAGCGCAATGTCGTCGAGGCAACTTTCGTCGGGCAGCCTGGTGCAACGCGCCGCGTGCTCAACCAGATCGCGAGCCAGAACCAGCAGTTTTACGTCATGCGTACGCTGCACGTTTTGAACGAGAGGGGCAAAGGTCCATCCCGTGAAGGCGCGGCGGGAGCAACCGCCGCTACACCTGCCGCATCCCCCGGCGCACCGAACACCACGCTCAACTTCATTGTTGGGAACGAGAAGGTGCAGGTCGTCGCGCGAGTCGAGATGCTGAGGTTCAACTTTTGATGGACTGGGCCCGCGAAAACTGCGACCGACTCGCGATCTTCGCCGGCGCTCTCTTCCTCTTTCTTTGCGCATTCTTCATCTGGCGGAGCGCGGCCACGTTTAACGACAACTTCGCCAGCCTGCATCCTCCAGGTCCACCGAAAGCTGCGGCGCCGACAGCAAACGCACTCGAAGTCGAGGTTGCGGCGAAGAAGCTGACTGAGCCGCCGCAGTGGACTTTCAGTGGCCGCTCGGGGCTATTCGTTCCAGAGAAGCATTTCGTCGGCCCGAACGGTATGCCGGCGACGCTCCAGAACACGGAAGTCCATCCGCCTGTGCCTAACGAGTGGTTGGATCAATTCGGTTTGCCGATTGCAGATGCAGATGTCCTCGAACAGGACGCGGATGGCGACGGCTTTACCAACCTGGAAGAATGGCAAGCCCACACCAATCCGACGGACAAGAACTCGCACGCGCCGTTCCTCTCGAAGCTGAAGATGAAGTCGGTCGCGACCGAGCCGTTCGCGCTCGTTTTCTCTTCATCCACTGGTGACACCTTCGGAATCAACTTCGTCGATACCCGCGCGCCAGTCGGAGCTGATGGTCGCGCTAACATCGACCATTCGCACCCGACGCAGTTCGTGAAGATCGGTGACACGATTCGTGGCACGCGCATCAAGGTCGTCGGCTTTGAAGATAAGACGGCGCCCGATCGTTTCGGGACGGAGACAGACGTCTCAGAATTACGTCTGCAAAACGTCGACACCGGCGAGCAATTGACCCTGGTGAAAGAGAAGGCCGCGACCTCGCCGGAATCGGTCGCAACCTTCGTCTATACGTGGGGTGAACGGCGCGAGTTTGTGACCAAAAAAGAGCAGGAATTTTCGTTGCCGCCGCAGACGGAAATCAAGTACAAGCTCGTCGACGTCCAGCCGACAAAGGCGGTCATCATCAACACGCAAAAACCTGAGGAGCGGATCGAGGTCGGTTTGCTCCAGCCGTAACGAACCTCTTCCTCTGCGATGACTTCCCGATCACCTTCTTTCGCTCTGTTTATTTCTGTCGCGCTCGCCGGTGTTTGGCCGGTCGCCATTTTTGGGCAAAGCGCGGAGCGCGCGGCGGAACGTGAGGTCGCTCGCCGGCAAGCTGCTTTGCCGCGTGGCGGCGAAGCGCTCGCTCGCGCGAAGCTTGCGATGCAAGAACACGACTATGGTCGCGCGCATGATGAGTATCGACTCGCGGTCGCCGCTTTGCCTGACGCCGTCGTCAGCGGCAATGGCCACGAAGACGCGGTGCGCGGGTATTGCGAAAGCGGACTCAAACTCGCCGAGGTTCGTGTTCAGCAAGGTAAGTACAACGATGCGGAAGCGATCTGCCGCGATGTGCTGAGCAGCGAGTACGATCCGAATTACGGCCCCGCGCAGCGCTTGCTCGCGAACCTGACCGAGCCGGATCACATCAACCGCACGATGGGCCCGAAGTTCATTGCGAAGGTTGAGGAAGTGCGAAAGCTCCTGAGCGATGCCGACGGTTATTTCAACAGCGGCCGCTACGATCTTGCCTTCAAGAAATACGAGCAGGTCCTGAATCTTGATCCCTACAACACGGCGGCGCGTCGGGGTCAGGAGAAGATCAACAACCAGAAGACGCACTACGGCGAAGAAGCCTACAACGAGACGCGTTCACGCTCGGTTTGGGAAGTGCAAAAGGGCTGGGAGCGACCGGTTCGCCAATATGGAACGACGGCTACGCCCGGCGGCGAAAGCGTCGCCCGTGAAGCAACCGGCACGGCGCGCATTTCCAATAAGCTGAACACAATCATTATTCCGCGGATCGAGTTGCGCGATGCAAGCATCCGCGAAGCGATCGATTTTCTCCGCCAGCAGGCAGCATCGAATGATCCGGCGCTCGAAGGACGAAAGGGCGTCGACATTGTCCTGCGCCTGAATGCGATTGGCGGACGCGCGATCGAATCCGCGGCTGTCGCACCGGCCGCGGTCCCGGCTGCAGGGCCCGTCGATCCACTCGCGCCGGTCACCGCAGAACCCGCTGCGGTTCCAGCTGCGCCGATTGCGGTGCCGGCTGCCCCGACCATCTCGCCGCAGGACGCGCGGATCACGATCACGCTTAACCAGATTCCGCTCGGCGAAGCGCTACGTTACATCGCGAGCCAGGCGGGCTTGAAGGTGAAGGTCGAGCCGTTTGCGGTTTCAATTATTCCTCTGAGCGAGCAGAGCCAGGAGCTGGTCACGAAAGAGTATCGCGTGCCGCCTGGGTTTATTCAGAGCACCGTCACGGGCGGAACGGGTGCCCTGAATGCGCCTGCCGCCGCGACTGGCGGTCGCGGCACTGCGAACGGCACCGTCGAATCAACCGCCGGCCAACAGCTCGTTAAGCGAGAAGGCGCGAAAGAATATCTGGAAGGCCAGGGCGTCCCGTTTGGACCCGGCGCGAGCGCGAACTTCCTCCCGCAAAGCAGCCGACTGATCGTGCGCAATACGCCCGATAACCTCGAGCTTGTCGATGCGATCGTTGAGCAGGCAAATGTCTCGGGACCGAAGCAGGTCGAGATCGAGGCGAAGTTCGTCGAGATCACGCAAAACAATCTCAAGGAACTCGGGTTCGATTGGTTGTTAGGCCAAGCCAATATCCCCGGCAACCACCGCGTCTTCGCCGGCGGCGGAACGCAAGGCACATCGCCGCCGCAGAATCCGGCGGACTTTCCGTTCGTCGATCCGACGACCGGTGCGCCGGTCGGGCAATTCCCAGTTACGGGTGGGAATCGCAGCGGCAATCTCGCGATTAGCGGGAACGCGATTGATGCGCTCCTCTTCGGCGTGCCGGGTGCCAGCTCGTTAGCGCCGGGAATTTTTGGTCTCAGCGGCGTCTTCACTGATCCGCAATTTCAGGTCGTAATTCGCGCGCTAAATCAAAAGAAAGGCGTGGACCTTCTCTCCGCGCCACGCGTCACGACAAAGAGCGGACAGCGCGCCGAGATCCAGATCGTGCGCGAGTTCCGCTACCCGACGCAGTTTCAGCCGCCGCAGATTCCGCAGAGTGTCGGGAGCAATTTCGGCAACGGCGGTTCGAGCATTTTCAATCCGCTCACCGGGTTGTTCACGAGCAGCGGTGGCAGCTCGGGCGCCTTTCCCGTCACGCCGACTACGCCGACCGCATTCGAGACGCGCAACACCGGCGTGATGCTTGAGGTCGAACCGGTTGTCGGGCCGGATGGCGTAACGATCGATCTCAACCTCGTCCCGCAGGTCGTCGAGTTCGAAGGCTTCATCAACTATGGCAGCCCGATTCAGACCACCAGCACCAACATTCTCGGGCAGCAAGTCGTGAATGTTCTGACGCCGAACATCATCAACCAGCCGATCTTCAGCACCCGTAAAGTCACGACCAGCGTGAGCGTCTGGGACGGTCAGACAGTCGTGCTCGGCGGCTTGATGCGCGAGGACGTGCAGAAGACGGAAGACCGCACGCCGATCATCGGCGACTTGCCGATCGTCGGTCGATTGTTCCGCACGAATGCCGAGCAGCATCTCAAGCGAAACCTCATCATCTTCGTTACCGCACGCCTGATTAATCCGGGTGGTCAGCTCGTCAATCAGACGGACGAGCTGGAGGAAGCCGAGGATGTGGTCACGCCACCCGTGCTCCCTGAGGTTCCGATGTACAAGAAGTAAACCTGCCTCTTAATTCGCAATGAAAAATCGCGCTCTCTATCTCTGGGTTGTCGCAACTGCAGTTTTCTCGCTTTCGCTTGCTGGCGCCTCTGCCGCACAGCGAAAGCCAAAAGCGAAGCCACCGGAAATGCACGCTACCGTCATCGCCAGCGTGACTCCGCAGTCGATCACGATCACGGAGGATAAGGAGACCAAGTCTTTTGGCATCACGCAGTTCACTGAGATTACGGTGAACGGGCAACGTGCGTCGGTGAACGAACTCAAGCCTGGCATGAGTGTCACGATAGGTCTCGGCGGAGATCCTACGAAAGCCAGTCGGATCGATGCCGGTGGCGCACCCGTGCAGCCAAGCACGCCCGGGAAGTCTCGTTAGGCATTTCGGCGCCGGCGCTGATGGTCATCGGCATCACCGGCGGAATTGCGACAGGAAAGACCGCGTTCTCCGCGCGCCTGCGCGGACTCTTGCCGGACGCGACATTCTATGATGCCGATATCGCAGCACGTGAGCTGACCGACCGTGATCCTGAGGCGCGAGCGGCGATCCGCGACACTTTTGGCGCGGACATTTATTCCTCGGGCGGAGACTTGAATCGGGCGCGTCTTCGCGCCATAGTTTTTGCCGACCCGGAAAAGAAACGCGCGCTTGAGCAGATTCTGCATCCGCGCATCCGGCGTCAGTGGACCTCTGAAGCCGAGCGCCGGCGAAACTCGAGCGAGCTTTTTCTTGCAGACATACCTCTTCTTTACGAAACAGGCGGTGAAGCCTACTGCGACCGTGTGGTCGTGGTGGCCTGCACCGCTCAGACGCAACTGAAGCGGTTGATCGCGCGCTCCTCTCTCACTGAATCCGCAGCTCTGGAAATGATTACCGCGCAGATGCCCTTGAATGAAAAGATCGCCCGCGCGGATCACGTGGTCTGGAACAACGGCGCAGCCGAGACGCTCGCCGCGCAGGCCGAAATCCTCGCGCGCACCTGGCGCGCCATGCAATGAACGAAGAAGTTTTAACTGAACCGCAAGCCGACGCCGAAGGAACGAGCGCAACGCAGGTTGTCGATCGTCCAGCTTCGCTCGACTTGAACGAACTGCAGCAGCTCTCGCCCGCAGAGATCGATGAGCTTTGCCGCGTCTTTGACGTGCGCATGCATCCCGGTCGCACCCGTCACCAGCTCATTCTCGATCTGGTCCGTTGTGCGTTGAACCAGAACACGCGCGTGAAAGTGGAAGGCTGGTTCGACCAGGTGGCGGATTCGTTCGCGCTCCTCCGTTATCCCGCGCTCAACTTCCTTCCCGTGCCCGAGGACGTAGGTGTTCCGCGCGGCATGATCCAGCAATTCAAGCTGCGCCCGGGCCAGCATCTCGTCGGCACCATCCGTCTGCCGCGCGATCGTGAGAAGACCTTGATGCTCGACGAAATTACCAGCATCGAGGGCATCCCGCCGGCGGAGTGGCAGGAGTCGACCGCGTTCGACAATCTGACGCCGCAGTATCCGGAGGGCCGCATCTTTCTCGAGAACACAAAGAACAACTCGATCAGCGCGCGCGCGGTCGATTTGCTCACGCCCCTCGGCCGCGGTCAGCGCGGTTTGATTGTCGCGCCACCGCGTGTCGGAAAGACAATTCTGCTCAAGGAAATCGCGAAGGCGATTCGGATCAATCATCCCGAGATCGTGCTCATCATCCTGCTCGTCGATGAGCGCCCGGAAGAAGTCACTGACCTCGAGCGCGAAGTCGATTGCCAGGTTTACAACTCAACGTTCGACGAAAACTGCCAGCGCCACGTGCAGGTCGCGGAGCTGGTCCTGGAACGCGCGAAGCGCCTCGTCGAGATGAAGAAAGATGTCGTCGTCCTGCTCGACAGCATCACTCGTCTCGCTCGCGGCTATAACGCGCTCACCGGCGGAAAAGGCCGCACCATGTCGGGCGGCGTTGAGTCAAAGGCCTTGCTCAAGCCCAAGAAATTCTTCGGTTCGGCACGCAACGCCGAAGAAGGCGGCAGTCTCACCATTCTCGCGACGGCGCTGATCGATACCGGGAGCAAGATGGACCAGGTCATCTTCGAAGAATTCAAAGGCACGGGAAACATGGAGCTTCATCTCGATCGCTCGTTAGTCGAGAAGCCCCACAATCCGGCGATCCACGTGCAGCAGTCCGCCACGCGGCGTGAAGAGTTGCTTTATCATCCGGACGAATGGGAGCGGGTGAAACTCCTGCGCAAAGCGATGGCGCAGCTTCCGCCGATCGAGGCGATGGAGCAGTTGATCGGCAATCTTGAGGCGACGAAGAGCAACGCGGAGTTGTTGCTCGCGGGTTTGCGCTAGGCGAGAAATACGTCCGAATGTCGAAGTCATCTTTTCGAAATTCGATTTTCGGGTGCGGGGTGGTGCGCGGGGAATGATTCAGAGCTCAAGCGAACTAGAGGCGATTCTCCCCGGGCTTACTGACGTCGATCGCGTCGCGGTCGATACGGAAGCCGACAGTCTGCATTGTTATTTCGAGAAGCTCTGCCTCGTGCAGTTGAGCTTCGGCGGGAATGATTACCTCGTGGATCCGCTCGCCGGCTTCGACTTAGGTCCGTTAAGTGAAGCACTCACCGACAAAGAACTCGTCCTGCAAGGCGCCGATTTCGACCTGCGCCTCCTGAAGCGCGCGATGAACTTCACCGCCACGCGCGTCTTCGACACCGTAGTCGCGGCGAAGCTCCTCGGGATTCGATCCTTCAGCCTCGCCGCCTTAGTCGAAAGCTACTTCGGCGTCGTCCTAACGAAAGGTTCGCAGAAAGCGAACTGGGCGCAGCGGCCCTTGCCTAACCACATGGCGGAGTACGCGGTGAACGACACGCATTACCTCCTGCCGCTGGCCGAGAAAATGGAAGCGGAGCTGAAGGAGAAGGGCCGTTATGAATGGTTCCAGCAATCGTGTCAGCGTGGTCTTGTCCAAACTGCAATCGAGCGCGTGCGCGACGAAGATGAAATGTGGCGGATAAGCGGCGCGGGCACGCTTTCACCACGTGCGAGCGCAATCCTGCGCGAGCTCTGGCACTGGCGGGACAAGGAAGCGCAGCAAGCCGACCGTCCTTCCTTTCACATCCTCCAAAATCACCTCCTGCTCCAATCGGCGAAGGATTTCGAAGCTGGTAACACGCCGGAATTTCGCCATCTCACGCCGCGTCGGAAGCGCGGTTTCCTCGACGCCGCGCACCGTGCACTAGCTCTGCCGGAATCAGAGCTGCCACGCCGAATCAAGCGTCATGGCGTGCGCCCGACGCAGGAGATGGAGAAAGTCGCGGAGGACTTGCGTCGGCGCCGCGATGTCATCGCACAGGAGCTCGGTCTTGATCCTTCCTTCATCGCGCCGCGGGCGACGGTCGATTCAATTGCCGCGGATCAGAGTCGCAGCGAAACGCTACTCGTTCCATGGCAGCGCGACCTGCTCGAAGTTTAGCCCGATGCATGCAAGGCAGCGGACCGCTTCGTTTAACTGCTTGACGCTCTGACTGCATGAGACCGACACTGCCGCGCTTTATGCCCCGACGCTTCATCCGGTCGAGTTTCTTCGCGGCGATCTTCCTCGCTGGAGTTGTTTCGACAGGCCGCGGGCAGGGGATCAGCCGGAGCGTCGATCGCGCGCAGTTGCTGCGGAATCAGCAGCCGACTTTGCGCGAGGAAAGCGGCACGAATTCCGAAACTGAAGGCGTCGCGCCGGCCAGCCCCAATGACCCTGATCTCGGTGAGCAGGCGATCCTGAAACGCACGGATCAATATCAGCCGTGGAGCATCGTGGTGAGCGCGCCGGTTTCCTACACTTCGAACGTTGCGCTGGTTCCGGTGGGTGAGAAAAGCGACACGCTTTTCACTCCGCTCTTCGCGGTGAGCTACGCGCCGCGGATCACTCGTTCGCTTTACGCGAACTTTTCCGTCAGCCAGCAGATGTTTTACTACGACCGGTTCACGGCGCTGAACTTCGGCAGTTTCGACGCGCACGCCGGAGTCAGCTACAGCGTGCCGCAGTGGCATGATCTGATCTTCCGCGCGGGTTACTCTTACAATCGCCTAACGAATACTGATTTTAATGAGTTCTTCTCCAGCCACTCTCTCGTCGGCGGCGCGGAGTTGCCCTTCCGCATAGGACGTGCGCAGCAAATCTCTGTGGGTGTCGACACGAGCATCAATCTCGATTCGGAGCCCGCTCCGCCCGGACGGAACGAATATAGCGCTTTCTTCGGCTACACCGCGCAGGTTGCGCGCAATCTCACTTTCAACGCTGTCGTGCGTCTTGCTGTCCGCGATTACACCGACCTCGATCGGACCGACGTGAGCGAGATCCTCGCGGTGAGCGCGACGTATTATTTCAGGCCGTGGCTTTCGCTCAACGTGGCCGCGACTTATGCGCATAATGACTCCAATCGCGACGTTTTCGATTACGACGTCGGGAACGGCGGCGGCGCAGTTTCAGTCAACTTCCGCTTTTAGTTGATCGTGGGAAACGGGCGCGCAGGGATCGCCGCTTGGGCCGCCGTCCTGGTCTTTTCGGCCGACGCATTCGCCGGCGTGCCGGGACTCGTCACGCGCGTGGTCAAGAACGTATCAGTCGTTAGGCCCGGCGGCGCGACTCATTCCGCTGCGCCTAACGAATCCATCGGCAGCGGCGCGAACGTTCGCACTGGCCCTGATGCGCGCGCCGAGCTGACCTTTGCCGACAGCGCGGTGACGCGGCTTGGCGGCAAGACCGTCCTGCGTCTCGGCGATGAGCTCATTCTCGACGAAGGCGCTGTCCTCTTCGACGCACCGCGGCGCGCCTCGAGCGCAACAATCCGCACGGGTACGATCAACGTCGAAGGCGCAGGTGCGACCGGGATCATCGAGCGCTTCGGCCGCGTCTACGCGAAGGTTATGGTCCTGCAGGGGACAGCGCGCGTTTTTCTTCCCGAGAAAGTCGGCGAGTCGATCCTGCTCAAAGCCGGGCAGATCCTGATCATGAAGCCGGACGCGAAAGGCCTCGCTGAGCCGGTCGATTACAACATCGCGCATCTGTATAAGACTTCGCTCCTCGTGCATCATGAGTTCGCGCGTTTGCCGGGCGAGCCGCAGATTCTCGCCGAGATCGCGAAGCAGCAGAGCGATCCGAATCTCATTCCGACGAACCTCGTGATCCATGGCCGCGGCACCTTGGTCACGCTGGAGAACTCCGCGAACGTCCAGTCGAAACCGAAGGCAGCGGCCAGCCCCACGCCGACGCCGCGGCCTTCTCCACGACGGTAATCACGTCGAGCGCTCGAGTTCGCTGCGCAGCAGCAGAGGCTCGACGCCGATTCGGCTTGGTTTTTCGATGTCTTGCGGGTTCAATGTCTCCCCACGTGTCCCCACTTTTTTGAGCATGAAACGCACACTGATTACTCTACTTCTCGCCACCTCCATCATCGCCTCGAACCACGCTGCCGAGCTGAAGCAAGGCCGCGTCACGCGCGTGATCAAAGATGTGCAGTTGCTGCCGGAAGCGGCCGCGGCCCGTGCTGCGGCGGTGAACGATGAGGTGCGCGATCGCACTGCGGTGCGCACCGGCGTTGAGTCGCGGAGCGAGCTGACTTTCCAGGACCTGACCATCGCGCGTCTCGGCGCGAACACGATCTTCACCATAGATGAAGGCGCGCGCACCGTGGAGCTCGGCGGAGGCGCGATCTTGTTGCGCGTTCCGAAAAATTCCGGTGGCGGCAAGATCACGACGGCAGCGGTGACGGCGGCGATCACCGGCACGACCATGATGGCCGAGTACCATGCCGGCGTTTTCAAGTTCGTGATGCTCGAAGGCACGTCGCGCGTTTGCCGCGTGCCGAACTACAGTCCGGCGCAATCCGCGGCCGAGCAGATGCGGAATGCGCGCTCCAGCACGAGCGACGACTGCGTCAACATCGGGCCGGGGCAGATGCTGATTGGCATTCCGGGTGAACGCCTGCCGAGGCCAGTAAAGGTGGATCTGCGTGCGATGACCGAAAGCGCGAAACTGCTCGAAGACTTCGGTCCGCTCGGCAGCGAAGACCTCATCGCGCGCGCGATCGCTGAGCAAGAAACGCTGCTCTTCGATCCACTCTCGGCGCGGCTCGATCAAAAGACCGAAGTCGAGACGATCGACCAGCGTGTCGCCGCGTCTTCGCCGTCACCGTCACCGTCACCAACGCCTAACGAGACGCCGACACCAACACCGTCGCCAAGCCCTTCGCCGTCGCCGAGTCCATCACCATCACCTTCTCCGAGTCCATCGCCCTCTCCATCGCCGAGCCCTTCACCATCTCCATCGGCGTCCCCTTCAAAGACGGGGGCGCTGCAGACAATCACGTCGGCGAATCTTTCCACGATCGACTCCAAGACCACGATCCAGACTGATCCGTCGATCACACGCAACGGCGAGACGGGCTTCGGCAAATACTATCGCGGCACGCAGCAGGATGGTTTGCCGTCGAGCTACTTTTTCGGCTCCACGTCGGCCTTTGATACCTCATCGGGATTCGACAACATGATCGGCCACGGAGAGCATCTACCGCTCGCCGCCTTCAAATTCCTGACTCTGGCGATCGCCGGCGATCCCGTCGTTTCTACTGCCAACGGCGGCGCACTGGATCTCGCTTTGATTAGCGTGGGCGCTATTAACGGCAACAGCGCGACGCTAACCTTCGGCGGGATCGACGGTTTGCTGCTCGCGACACAGAACGGCTCGATCAATCTGGGCTCCAATCTTTCGTTCGAGGATATCGGCGCGCTGTTCATTTATGCGCGAGGAGCAACTTCGGTTGTCACCTTTGATGCGAGCGTCAACGGCACACACGACTTCACCTTGCTCTCCGAGGGCAACATCAACATCACCGATTCGCTCGATGTTTCCCAAACCAACAATGGAGAGGGCGATCTGGAAATGCGGATTCACTCCGGTGGTTCGATTCACGTGGGGGATGATCTCAGTCTGAGCACTGACGCGACCGGCGTCGCGAATGGTGCCAATCTCAGCGTCATCAGCGGCGGCAACATTGTAATCGGTGGTACTTTCAGCCTCGGAATCTCCTCCTCGGGGAGCCCGACCGGGACGGGCGGCAACATTGAAGTTCGCAGCGGCGGCTCACTCACCGCCGGAAGTCTCGACTTCAATCTCAGTTACGACGCGTCGGATATGTTCGCGGACGGAGCCAACATCACCCTCACAGTCGCGGGGGTGCTTACGACCACGAGCGGCGGCGTTTCGCTGGCTCTCTCCACACCCGACGGTGATCCGGCTGTGTTGACCCACGGCGGCAACATCACGCTCTCCGTCGGCGGCAATTTGGGGATCGCCAATATGAGCGATCTGCAGCTTCAGATCGTCAACACGTCCGCGAGCACGGTCGTGGAAGGCTCGAACATCTCACTCACGGTCGGTGGCAACTTAACCGCGGGCGCGATCGATCTCGAAAGTTCTAATGCAGGCGACGGCGCCGTCGGAACGGGCGGCAACATGAGTTTGAGCATCGCTGGCAGCCTCAGCGCATCGTCATTTACCGCGCTGATCGACAATAGCTCCGGCGGCAACGTCACTAACGGCGCTAACCTCACTGCACACTTCGCAGCGTTCACGACCTCAGGCGGGGCGACATTCCGGATCGACAACCGAAACGGGACGATCGGCACCGGCGGGAACGTCGACATTCGCGCCGGCAGCATGTCAATCGGCGACTCGCTCGATGCGTACATCGATAACCGCGGCGGCTCGATTGGCGCGGGCGGCGGAACGCTGACTCTGCACGTCGATGGCACGTTAACGGTGGGTGATCGGCTGAACGTGCTCGGTCAACTGACCGCCGGCGGGAGCATCTTCGCCGACACCGTCGCTGTGACCCAGGCGACTACGACCGGAAACATCCGAGCGGGCGCGGGCGGCATTCAGAAGTTCGCCTACGTCGACGACCCGATGCGTCTCGATGTGCTGCACGTGCTGACCGCGAACCGCATCAGCTCAAGCGGCGGCATTCAATTCGATGGCGACGATGAGACTTTTGGGACGGCGGCGCAGAATGGCGGCAGGCTTACGCTGAACGTCGCGACTGTCAGTTTCGGTTCCGGCGTGTTGGATATTGCGGGCGCATCGCTCAACGGCGGTGCCGCTCAGAACGGTGCCGGCGGGGGCGGCGGAATTTTGACGGTGAACGCCAGCGGAGACATCACGGTCAATGCGGACATCTTCGCCACGACCGGCTTCAACGGAACCGAAGTCAGCTTCGGCGGAGCGGGCGGAACGGTCGCGTTAGATTCGACTGGCGGGATGGTCAACGTCGGCGCAGCGACGATTCAG
>JBJMWV010000129.1:0-3238 GCA_045809985.1 Chthoniobacterales bacterium
CAGACCCCTTATGAGCGGAAAAGCTGAAGAGCAGTCGGCCCTGATCACGCGGAGCGAGGAGCCGCTCAATCTCGAGATGCCGTTCGCGAGCGTGCGTGATTTCGTTACGCCTAACGAGTTATTCTACATCCGTAGTCACTTCCCGATTCCACAGATCGAGAAAGCGAACTGGCGGCTGAAGGTCGAAGGCGCGGTCGAAAAGCCGATCGATTTTGGCTTCGACGATCTCACTCGATTCGAAACTCAAACACTCACCGCAGTGATGGAATGCGCGGGTAACGGTCGATCGCATCTCGTGCCCAAAGTGAAAGGCGTCGCGTGGGATATCGGCGCCGTCGGGAACGCCGGGTGGCGCGGTGTCTGGCTGCGCGATGTGCTGGCGCGCGCGGGCGTGAAGGAGAATGCGGCGGAAGTGATTCTCGAAGGCGCAGACCGAGGCGCGATCAAGGAACCGCCGCGACCGCCTAACGAGATCAACTACGCGCGCAGCCTGCCGTTGGAGAAGGCGCAGGGCGATGTGCTGCTTGCTTTCGAGATGAACGGCGCGCCGCTTACGCCGGAGCATGGCTTTCCGTTGCGCGCAGTGGTCGGTGGTTGGTTTGGAATGGCCTCAGTGAAATGGCTGCAACGGATCATCGTCACGGCGACGCCGTTCAACGGTTACTATCAGTCGATCGATTACACCTACTGGTCGGCCGATGATGGCCTGCCGGAATTGAAGCCGTTGCGCGAGATGCAGGTGAAAGCGCAAATCGCACGTCCCGCGATGGGCGAAGTCTTACGAGCGGGCGAGCGCTATCGCGTTCATGGCGCAGGGTGGGCGGCGGAAGATTTTATAAGCAAAGTGGAATTCAGCGCGGATGACGGGGCGAGTTGGTCGGAAGCGAAGTTGCTCGGCGCGCCAATGAAGTACGCCTGGCGATTCTGGGAACTCGATTGGACGGCGCCGCAGCAGCCGGGCAAGTACAACCTGATCGCGCGCGCGACAGATTCAGCCGGACGCACACAACCCCGTGAACGCGTCGCCGCCTACGGCACCTACATGATCAATCACTGGCTCCGGATCGAAGTCGAAGTTCGCTGATCGGCATGCGCACGTCACCGACGGCGATCGTGATGTTTCTGGTCGCAGCGTTTCTCGGCGCGCTCGGACAGTTCCTGTACAAGAGTGGCGCGGAACGCGCGGGTGGATCGCTCGCGAGCTATTTCTGGAATGCGCGGCTGCTCGGCGGCGTAGTGTGTTACGTCGCGGTGATGGTGCTCTTCGTCGCGGCGTTTAAACGCGGTGGCGCTCTCTCCGTCCTCTATCCGGTCTACGCGACGACGTTCTTCTGGGCGGCTCTGATCGGCTGGTTGGCCTTTGGCGAGACGATCCGCGCGGTGAACGTCGCGGGGATGCTCCTGCTCGTCCTCGGAATGTATCTGATGGGGCGCTGATCGAGCGCGCCGCGAACGTGCTCTTCGTTAGGCCGCGAGTTTGGCGGCGTCTTTGTGCCCGAGGATGCGGACGGTCTGCTGCAGTTGCTCGATTTCGAGCGGCTTCTTCAACACCGTGACCGGCCCTTTCGAGAGAATGCGATCGAGCATCTCGCTGTCAGGGTAACCCGTAATGATCACGATCGGCAGCTCGGGATCGATCCGTTTCGCCGCTTCGTAGACATCATCCGCGGGACCGTCTGGTAATTTCAAATCGAGGAAGAGCAGATCGAAACGTTGCTTGTCCAGCGCGGTAAGCGCTTCCTTCACGGTGCCGACAACGACGCGGCTGAAGCCGATCTTCTTCAGGAAAAGCTTGAACAGGCTCTGCAGACTCTCGTCGTCGTCGACCACGAGCACCGTAGGCTGCCCCGACTTGTTTTCCTTCAGGATGTCGCGATCAAGCGAAGCTTTCTTGATCCTCCAGCGGCCGCCAATCTGGATCGCCGGAAGCTGCCCGCGCTGCACAAGATAGTAGACCGTCGGCAAAGGGATCCGCAGATATTTGGCGGTTTCCTTGACCGTTAAAAGGTTGTGCATGAGTGAGATTCAGCGAAAACAAAGAAGGCGAGCAAGCCTTATTCAGTAAACACAGAATTCAGAGTTCCTGCAGGGATGTCAATTCTTCTTGCGTAAACGCGCACGTAGTTCGCAGAAAAGCGCTCAACAACCGCTCCTTGCACGTATAAGGTTCGCCCAACCGAACTCCGCCTTCACCCGACATGTCGCTGGACAAGGGGGGAGCGCAAGCTAACCATTTCACCTCCATGAGCGCTTTGTTCTTTAAACGATTTCTGCAGCGGCCTTTGCAAGTCGCCTCCATCATTCCCAGTTCCAAAGCGCTCGTCGATCGCGTCGCGAGCAAGATGGACTTCAGCGTCCCGCGCGTCATCGCGGAATATGGCCCGGGCGAAGGCGTGCACTCGCGCGAGATCGCACGGCGAATGAGCCCGGATTCAACCCTGCTTCTCTTCGAGCTCGATGCAGATTTCTCGCGCGATCTCGAACGCCAATTCGCGAATGATCCGCGCGTTCACGTCATCCATGGCGATGCGGCGCTCCTCACGCAGGAACTGAACGACCGCGGCATCGAGCAGTGCGACTACATCATTTCCGGCATTCCGTTCAGCATTCTCGAGATCAAGAAAAAGCGCGCGCTGCTCCGGAAGACGTACGAAGCGATCAGGCCCGGCGGCGCTTTCATCATCTACCAGGTGACTAACGAATTGCGTCAGCACGCGACCTTGTTCGAGCGCGCCAAGTCGGAGTATTTCCTGCAGAACGTGCCACCGATGTTCATCACCGTGTTCCAGAAGGCGAACACGCGGAACGGCCACAGCCACCCGGTCATGGAACCGGCCGGCGCGGGCGTGGCGGTGAATCACGCGCGATGAGTTCGATCGGCGCGACCCGCATCGAGAAAGACTCGATGGGGGAAATGTCCGTCCCCGAGCAGGCGCTCTACGGCGCGTCGACGCAGCGCGCAGTCCTGAATTTTCCGGTTAGCGGTTATCGTTTTCCGCGGCCCTTCATTCGCGCGCTCGGCCTGATCAAATGGGCCGCCGCGCAGGCGAATCACGATCTCGGGTTGCTCGATGCGCATCGCTCGGCGCTCATCGTACAAGCGGCGGAGGAAGTGATCGAAGGCAAGCTCGACGAGCATTTCCCGCTCGACATTTTCCAGACTGGTTCGGGCACGAGCACAAACACCAACGCGAACGAGGTCATCTCAAATCGCTCCTGCCAGTTAGCCGGCCAGAAG
>JBJMWV010000130.1:0-2320 GCA_045809985.1 Chthoniobacterales bacterium
GAAATCGCGAACTTGTCGGCCTCGGGGAATTTCTCGAGCACCGCGGCCTGCACTTCGTCCTTCAAAGCTTTGACCGCTTTGCTGCGGTCGACCTTCTTCTCGTTGTAGAGCGCTCCTTCGATGCGATCGCCCGCGACCTGATAGGCGACCTCGAGGATCTCCTGGTTCACCGTCATCAACGGCATCTCGCGTTTCGGTCTCCCGATCTGCTGCGCGAGCTCGCGCTGGGCGCGGATCATTTCCTTCGCGTGCACATGCGCGAATTCCATCGCCTTCACGAAATCCGCTTCCGGAATTTCGAGCGCGGAACCTTCGATCATGATGACGTCGTTCTCGGTCCCGACGTAAACGAGATCGAGATCGCTCTCGTTACGCTCGTCGTGAGTCGGGTTCGCGATGAACTCGCCATTCACACGACCGACGCGCACTGCGCCGACAGGACCAGCCCACGGAATATCGGAGACGCTGAGCGCGGCCGATGCGCCGTTGATCGCGAGAATGTCGGGATCATTCTGGCCGTCCGCGCTGAGCAGCATCGAGATGACCTGCGTGTCGTAGAGATAACCTTGCGGGAAGAGCGGACGCAGCGGGCGATCCGTCATGCGCGAAGTGAGCGTCTCCTTTTCAGACGGACGACCTTCGCGTTTGAAATAACCGCCGGGGAACTTCCCGACCGCCGCCGCTTTTTCGCGGTAATCAACCGTGAGCGGGAACCAATCCTGGCCTTCCTTCACCGCCGTCGCGGAGACCGCGCTGGTGAAGACCATGGTATCGCCGCATGACACGACAACTGCGCCGTCGGCGAGCTTCGCGATTTTGCCAGTCTCGATCGAGATCTGGTGAGACCCGATTTGGGCCGTGACCTTATTTTGCATAGAACTTTACTGGGAATGGCGAATCCCAGGCCGGCCGGTCACCCTGATTGTAGGTTTCAAGCCCGCGTGTCTCGGGACTGAAACCTCAAATCAGAAGTGGAACTGCGGCCCGGAAAAGCCGGGTTTAACTTTCTGGTTTAACGACTCGTTAGACCGAAAGTGCGAAGAAGGACGAGCTGCGGAGATCGCCTGCGCTTTACTTACGCAGGTTGAGCTTCTCGAGCAGGCTTTTATACCTGTCGGAATTCGACTTGCTCAGATAATCGAGCAAGCTCCGGCGCATCGCCACCATCTTGAGAAGGCCGCGGCGCGAGGAATGATCTTTAGCGTGACTCTTGAGGTGCTCGGTCAACTGCGCGATCCGGCGGGTAAGGAGCGCGACCTGTACGTCCGCGCTGCCCGTGTCCTTCTCGTGCAGTTGGAACTGCCCCATGTCCATCGTGTCACTGCTTTCTGCCATAACGAAGACGCCCACTGTAGATGAGGTTTGGCGATGCGCAAGGGCCGCGTCGCGCCTGAAATACGTCGCGTGGAACGAGTCCGTTTTCGTCGCGTTGCGTTTGCTGCGGCCTGGTCGGACGCTTCTACATGAAACGTGTCCCCCGTTGCGTTTTGTTGCTCGCGTTTGCCGTTCGGGCGGCTTCCTCTGCGAACGAACCTGAACTGAAGCGACGCGGGTTTTTCGGCGCGCGAACTGTAGCGGTCGATTCTGGCACGGGCGCGCGAGTTAGCGAGATTCTGCGGAACAGTTTCGCTGCCGCGGCCGGACTGAAGAGCGGCGACACGATCACGGCGGTGAACGGCAAGAAGGTCAATGCTCCCAATACACTCGAAGCTGCGGTGCGTCCGCTGAAGAGCGGCGAGAAGGTGAGCCTGCAACTTCAGCGCGAAGGCAAGCCGCTCACCCTCGACGGCGTCTTTCCGGAAGAGCCGCGCGAGACCTATGCGTCGGCTGACGTGGTCTACGACACTGTCGCTGGCGCGAAGAATCAGCGCCTGCGCACGATCATCACCAAGCCGAAGAATGGGCAGGGCAAACTGCCGGTGATCTTTCTTGCCGGCTGGCTGAGCGATGATTCAGTTGAAGCGCCTAACGACACCAAAGATCCGAGTGGGCTGCTCTCACGCGGTCTGGCTGAGCTTCCGGGCTTCGCCACTTTCCGCGTCGATAAGCCGGGCTCCGGCGACAGCGATGGGAACTGCGCGGAGACAGATTTCGACACGGAGCTCGCCGCCTACCGCGCCGCCTTCGCTGCATTATCGCGCTACGACTTCATCGATCCGAACCGCATCTTCATTCTTGGCGTAAGCAATGGCGCCGGCTTCGCTCCGCTTGTCCCGCCGACGCCCGCCGATCTCGCGCGTGTACGCGAATTCGTGAGCATCGGAGGCTGGGCGAAGACGTGGTTCGAGCACATGATGGAGATCGAGCGCAATCGCCTCAC
>JBJMWV010000131.1:0-1842 GCA_045809985.1 Chthoniobacterales bacterium
CAGGATGAGAAGTTCGCCGCGCTGGCGCGGAAGAAGCCGCTGACTCCGTTGGGCGGCTTTACCAATGCTGATGCTTCCAATGCAGTGACTTCAATCGAGACGCGCGCGACGCAGCTGAAGCAGGTCGAGACTGAAGTTCACGAGTGGGAGAAGCAGCAGGCGAAAGCAGCTGAAGCAGAAGTGAAGAATCGCGCGGTGACGATTGCGGATGAACTTGCGGAGCAACACCCGAGTGGCGCGATCGTGAGCGAATTGCGCGATGCAGATGGCGCGCTGCTGCAGGCAGTCGTCGATCGCCTGAAGGCTAAACTGCAGGTGCCGATTCTGCTCGCCGGCGCGACAAACGGCCGCGTTGATTTGGTCGCGAGCGTGCCGAGCACAATGACAGAGAAGCTGCGCGCGAATGATGTCGTGCAGCAGGTCGCCATGCTGCTCGGTGGAAAGGGCGGTGGACGTCCGGACAATGCGCGCGGGTCTGGAAAAGATCCGAGCAAGTTACCCGAGGCGCTGGCAAAGGCGCGCGAGCTGATGCAGGCCTAACGACTGATTGAAAACACGTAGCGATGAGCCTCCGCACACCCTGTAGCGATTACGTTGAAGTCCAAGGCGTCGCCTTCTTCGCTCGCATGCTCGACAAGCTGCGGCTGAAAGAGCAGGGACTTCTGCCCGCCGAGTACAACTACGCGGGCTGTCCCGTTTACGACTGTCTCGACGGCTACTTCTGCCGCTTCTTTGCGATCGACGCGACACAGCTCGTCGAGCGGGTGCGCGCCGGCGGGAGCGACGAAGAAATTCTCGAGTGGTTTTTCGAACGCTTCGGCCGTCCCGACGAGGAGAAGATCAAGATCTGGAACGATTTCGTGCTTAAGCGCGGCTGGCGTGACAGCAGCAGCGGCGAATTGGAAGAGGAGAAACGAGCCAGTGGCTTCGGCGATCGCGCGGATGTGCAGACGTGGGTGGATTTCCACGATGTCGACGAAGGCCGACCACTGCGTCACTGATCTCGTCCGCTACTCCGGCAGCAGGAGCGTGACGAAAGCGGTCACGCCGACCGCGCAGACGAGGATGACGAAGTAAATGAAACCGCCGAGAAGAAATTTGAACATCGTGAAGAACCAGCCCTGCCCGTAGACGCGCCGGATTGAGATCAGGACCTGCACGAAAACCGCGATGCTGAGCGCGACCGCGACGAGCACGCGCGCGGTATTCGACCACTGCGCGAGGCCGAGCCCGATGAGCGTGATCACGAGCGCGCCGAGATACGCGAAGGTGTGAATGTGCAGAGCGTAAACGAGGTGCTCGACGTAGTAGCGGCGCTTCCCGAGGTAGAGCATTTTCAGGACAAGGGCGAAGAGCGGGATGCAGCCAAGCATCATCGTCGCGATGTTGTTGCGCAGCGTCTCGAGGAACAGCTTGGTCCTCGTTCCGTCGGCGCCGACTTTGTCTTTGATTCGGGTTTGCATCCACTGTTCGAAGGGCGTCTTCGGCTTGCTGTCGTCGTCATTACCGAAATGAATACCGGGTCCGGATTTCTTTTTCGCGATTGATGACGGCGACGCCGAAGCGGCAGACGGAGCGGGAAGTGGCGGCGCCAGATCCCCCGGCGCCGCAGGGAGCGCGGGCGGCGGCTCAGCGGCGCGTTCCGCGGCGAGTTCTGCTGCTACTTGCTTGTGCACTTGCTCAGCGACGTGCTGCCCGATATCGCCCGCGTGCTTTCCCATCTCGGCAGCGTGCCGACCGATTTCAGCGCCATCGTTTCCCGTTTCTGCTGCATCCTCCGGATCCGGGATCTGAGGGATTCGCTTCAAGGCCGCCTTCAACCGCGCTCGCTCGCCGCGCTCC
>JBJMWV010000132.1:0-4597 GCA_045809985.1 Chthoniobacterales bacterium
CCTGCCCGCGGCGGAAACTGCGCGCGTCTGTGTCATCATCATTTTGACCTTTGTCGTCGGCCTATTTCACTTCCCGCACATTATCGCTGGCGCGTCGGAAGTGTTTTATCTCGCGTGCAGCGGTGCGCGAACCTGGGGTGAGGTGCTCGGCGGATTCATCGTGCCGGCGTTAATCGGGAACACCATCGGCGGGGTCACGCTCGTCGCCGCGCTCGCTCACGCGCAGATCGTCGGCGACAAGCAGCAACAAGGCGAACGCGGAGCCTGAAGGTAGATAAATTTTACGCACCAGCACGGACGTGAGGCGCGAAATGAATTGAGATGAATCTGCTAATCCTCGCGCAAGAGACGGTCGCGCCAGCGCGCTCCGGCGCACCTCTTCGCGTCTTCGCCGCCATTCTCCTCGTCGCCGTTCTTTGCGGACTCGTGTGGGTCCTGCGTCACCTCGGAAAGATTAAGCGCGAACTGGCGGAGGATGACGTCATTCCGACCGAGCGGGGACCGCGCAAGAACATGATCCTGGTCGTCTGCGCGTTAACCTTCGCCGCAGTGTGTCTGCTCCTCCTCCTG
The DNA here is from genome assembly GCA_045809985.1 of Chthoniobacterales bacterium. Classification (GTDB taxonomy): domain Bacteria; phylum Verrucomicrobiota; class Verrucomicrobiia; order Chthoniobacterales; family UBA10450; genus JACCTI01. The sequence continues at coordinate 571 of JBJMWV010000132.1, forward strand.
ATCGTGAAAGCTTAACGAGTCATCTTAAGCAGGCATCTGCTCAGCCAGCTTTTCGATCGCGGATTTCAACTCCCGCCAATCAACCGGCTTCGTCATGTGCCGCGAGAATCCGGCGGCCAGACTCGCCGCGACATCTTCTGGACGGACCGCGTCCTGCCCGAAGAGCACTGAGCCGAAGGCGAAGAGCAGCATCGCCACAGCAAATGCGAGGCGCAGACACCAGACCAAAGGCTCCCATTTAACCAAACAGCCGACGCGCATGAATTGGCCACCCGTGAAAACAGCCGCCGCGGAGGTTGAGGGTTCGAAGCGAACTCGTCAATCGCGGAGGCAGGCTCGTTTCCGGAGGAGCGATCCTGCTTTTCCCTGCGAATCCAAACCGAATGATCAACGCGCTGCATACGCAGCTCGCGGCGGAGCAGTTGCGCGCTGCGTGGACGAATGGAAAACGCATTGCGCTGTTTCTCGATTACGACGGCACCTTGCGTGAAATCGAACGCGAGCCGGGCGACGCCACGCCTACTCCCGTGATCCGCGCGCTTCTCGACGAACTACAGGCCAGGCCGAACATCGCCCTGTTTCTTGTCAGCGGCCGCAGTCAGCGGGACCTCGATCTTTTCTTCCCCGCGCCGGACTTCACGATTGTCGCGGAGCATGGCGCCGCGGTCCGTCGTGCCGGCGGCCGCGAGTGGCAGCGCTGGGATCGCGACATCACTTACGCGTGGAAAAATGACATCCGGGAGTTGTTTCACCTCTACGAAGAGACCACCCCAGGCAGCTTCGTCGAAGAAAAGCGCACCTCTCTGGTCTGGCATTTTCGCATGGCCGATTCCGAGATCGGCGTGTGGAAAGCGAACCAGCTCATGCACGAGCTGGGCACGATGCTGGCGAACGAGCCGGTCAAGATTCGGCACGGACGGAAGATCATCGAGATCACTTCATCCGAAGTTTCGAAAGCGGTCGCGATTCGCCATCTGTTGCACGAGCAAGAACACGATATTGTGCTTTGCGCGGGCGACGATCAGACCGACGAAAGCATGCTCGAGATCGACGAACCGCACTTCATCTCGATCAAGATCGGACCCGAGCCGTCGCGCGCGCTCTATCGCCTGCCCGATCCCGCAGCCTTCCGGACGTTTCTACGCGACGCGCTAGTCACTCGTTAGGCCGGCTTCTTCACCGCCGCGAACGTCTCGCGCATCTCTGAAGTGCGGAAGGCATACGCGAGATTGTCCGCATTGTGAGCGACGCCGACACGGCCCTGCCGATCGAGCACGATGCAACCTGCCTGACCACCCACGCGACGCGCCATCACCGCAATCGCTTCTTCTGCCGCGCGGTCGGCATCCTCGCCATTGCACATCGCGTTGCAGATGCGATGCGCGACCACGAGGCGCATGATCGCTTCACCATCGCCGGTCATCGAGACGCCGCCCGCCATATTGTCGGCGTAGAGACCAAGGCCGATCAGCGGTGAATCGCCGATGCGTCCCGGCATCTTGTGCATCGTTCCGCCAGTCGAAGTCCCCGCCGCGAAGTTGCCGTAGATGTCGAGCGCGACGCAGCCGACAGTGTCCGAGCCGCGGGTCGCGCGATCGCGTTCCCATTCGCGCCGCACCTCTTCGTGAATCATCTCGTTAGGCTGACAAAGCTCGCAGCCACGATCCTTTGCGAAACGCCGCGCGCCTTCTGCACTGAGCAACGCGTGCTTCGTATCCATCACCTGTCGCGCGACCGAAATTGGATGCCGCACACCGCGGATCGAGGCGACCGCGCCGACGTGCAATTCGCTCCCTTCCATGATCGCCGCGTCCATCTCTACTTCGCCTTCTGCGTTCAAGGCTGAGCCAAAACCGGCATTGAAAACGGGATCATCTTCGAGAAGGCGGATCGCGGCTTCGACCGCGTCGAGACACGTGCCGCGATCCTGCAAAATCTTCGCGCCCGCCTCCGCCGCGCGCGTGCAGCCGGCCTTATTCGCCTCCACTTTGTCGTCGCCGATCGTGTGCGCGCCGCCGTGAACAATGATCGCCCAAGCCATGCTCGCTAATCACTCTTCGTTAGGCAGCTGTCGAGCGCGAATCGCAACCTACAACAACTCCGCGTAGCTCAGCGCGCCGTCGACCAGACGAGCGGCAGAAGTAAAGGGATGCGCCTCGGTTTTGCGCGGCGCGAGAATGTGAATCACGTCCACGCCACGCGCTTTCAGGTAATCGGAAACCAGCGCGCGGTGGCAGCGCCACCAGACCGCTTCCGCACACATCAGCGCCGTCGGTATTCCGAACGACTCGAGCCGCTCGATGCCGCGCCGGAATTCCTCCTTCTCCATGTAATCGGCGTAGCCGCGGAAGGATTCATTTCGCCACGCGGTATTCCGCGAATCGGCCCGCGCTTTCCGCCGGCCGCCGAGCTCGCGGAAATGTTCATAGCGGATGCCGCGCTCGCCTAACGAGTGCTCGAGCGCATCGGCATTGAAGTGCGGGTAGCGCTTCGAGCCGGGCAGCAGCCGCACGTCCGCGAGCAGCTTGATTCCGTTCTCTTCGAGCAGCGCGATGAACTCCTCGATCGATCGCGTCGAGTGTCCGATGGTCCAGATTCTATCCAATGCTGCGTCTCCGCTTCGTCCGGCTTCTTCTCGTTCTCGTTCCGATATACATCGCAGTGATTGCCTTCGGAAATCTCGCCGACCGCCTCATCCTCTTCCCGAGCACGCAGCCGATCAACGCCGGCTCGGCGACGCGCACCTTCATTCCCTTCGAACACGGCGAGCTCGAAGTCTGGACCGCGAAATCCGAACTCGCGCAACGCAGCGGGCGCGTCGATGCGTTCGTCCTGCGTTTCTATGGCAACGCTGATCGCGCGGATCGCTGGGTCGCGCTGGAAGCGGAGTCATTCGATCGGCGCGCCATCGAAGTCTGGGGCGTGAACTATCCCGGCTTCGGCCGCAGCACCGGACCCGCGCGGCTCGCGCGAATCGGGCCTGCCGCAGTCGCGGCGTTCGATGCCGTGAAAGCGAAAGCCGGTGATCGGCCGATCGTCGTCTTCGCGGCGAGCATCGGGACGACGGCCGCGCTTCACTTGCTCGCTGAACGCGAAGTCGCAGGCGCGATCCTGCATAATCCGCCGGCATTGCGGCCGATGATCTTGCAGCAATTCGGCTGGTGGAATGCATGGCTGCTTGCCGGTCCGGTCGCGTTACAGATTCCACGCGAGCTCGACAGCATCGCGAACGCAAAACGCGCGCATGCGTCGGCGATCTTCATGTTGGCCGAACGCGATGAAGTTGTGGCACCACGATTCCAGCGGCTCGTGGTTGATGCGTACGCGGGTGAGAAGCGGATCATTCCGCTGCCCGGCGCCGGACATAATTCGCCGTTCGATGCTGCGTCGACCGCGGAACTGCATCGCGCGCTCGAGTGGCTCTTGCCGCGACGCGCCGACTAAGCTGCGCTACGTTTCGCACAGGGAGGGAACTCAGATGAGCATGGTGATGGAAGCGCAGGAATTCGATGTGGCGGAGATCATGGGCGGCCTTTACGGCGATGGGATTATCGGACGCAAAGGCGTGTTCGAACGCGAGTGGATCCAGGAGCTGCACGATGACGTGGTCGAGCTTTACGCGGATGCGCTGAAGCGGCCGGGCGGCGCGGTCGGGCGCGGACCGAAACGGCATTACGTCGAGATCCATCCGGAGGACATTCGCGGCTTCGTCGATCTCGCGACGAACCCCTGGATCATCGCGGTTTCGGAGGCGGTGCTCGGGCCGGTTTACAAGATTGTCGAGATCGGATTCGATGTGCCGAATCCGGGCGCGATGGCGCAGCCGTGGCATCGCGATTTTCCTGCGCCTAACGAGACGATCAGCGGTCGCAGGTTGAGTTCGTTAGCCTTCAATCTCACCTGCATAGATGTGACGGAAGACATGGGGCCGTTCGAGATCGCGCCGGGCACCCAATGGGATCTGCCGACCGATTTCGAACACGAGATGTTCCCGCCGCGCGAGTTTTACCCGCGCTACGAACAACGC
>JBJMWV010000133.1:0-5148 GCA_045809985.1 Chthoniobacterales bacterium
ACTGAGGCATAACCGTCAGTGCCCCAGTTATTCGCGGCTGAAGAAGCGTAACTCTTACCTGCGTTAACTGCGTCAATTACACCTTGCGCCACGATGCCATCCTGGAACATAGGCTCATCAAGATAGGAGACGTCGTCGCAAACAACATCGCCTTTGAACCCTTGCTGAATGCCCCCCCCCCCCCCCCCCCCCCCCCCCCCCCCCCCCCCCCCCCCCCCCCCCCCCCCCCCCCCCCCACCCACATCAGCGGTAGCGAACGCGATGTGGGCTTTCGGCGCCATGTCGGCAACGATCTGGCACATGCCACGACCTTCATTCGTCGCGCCGCCGACCGGATTGTAGTCCTGGAGAACAACAACCGGCTGCGAATTCGTCACATTCCCAGTGCCCGGTAAGTCCTGGGACGCGACGTCAGCTTCTGCAGTTGTGAAACCACCTTCTGCACTCGGCTGGGAGTTGTAGCTATCGGACATCACGCCAATCGACATCCCAGTCCCATCGAAGTTCTGCGGAGCGGCCGCATTGTAGAGAGTGCTTACCCGATTGACGCGATGCTGGTTAATACCTTGCGAAGTGACCGCGCCTACGCTGTGGATCGGCTTTAGCTGAAGGATGACGGAGCCAACACCGCGCATCTTCGCGATGTTCGGTGCGTCTTCGGTCGTGATGTAGCCCTCGAGCACACCGTGACCAGCATACTTCGCGTCGACCTGACGAATATCCGTCGCTGGGAAATTAGCTTGGAGGGTCGCGCGGAGCTCGTCCAACGGCACCAGACCATTCGGCATTATCTCTACAAGATACTTACCGCTCGTGGCGTCTGTGATCGCCATCTTGTTGTACATGGCCGCTTTCTGCGCGACCGCCGCTTTGTAGGCTGCGTCATACGAGGCAGCAGCGGTCGTAGGTGCCGTTGCAACTTGGGCCTGTTTTACTGTGTGGGCTTCTTTGGGACGAACGCTTTGTGTCTGAGCGGGTGGGTTGATCGTGCCAACTTCGAGTAACTTGTCCTCAACGATCTTATCCAGGCCGTTACCGAGGTTCTGCGGTATCGGGTTGGCGGAAGCGCTGTAGATCAACGCTATGCTCGTGAGGCCGCTGAGAAGGACATAGCGGAGGCTGGTCCCATGGAGTCGATTAGCTAATTTCATGTGTCGTTGAGGTTGGGGTTTTGGTTAGAAGAGAAATTTAGAACATCGCGGAAAGACGCGTCAGCCGCCGCAGCAGCGAGTGCCGAGCGGAGTCGCTCGATCGCGGCAGCGTCATGGGGAACATTGTTCTTGAATCGCACGAAACAACGAAGTCGGACGCGACTATCGCCGCAGTAGACGTAAAATCTAACGGTTTTTCCGCCCTTACACCGCGGAGATGATCGGCGCGGCCGGAAAACTGACCGTCACCGCCGTCCCCTGCCCGACTGTGCTCTCCACTTTCGCGTCGCCGCCGTGAAGCGTCGCGATCGATTTCACCAGCGACAGGCCTAGCCCTGTTCCCGCCGAACTGCGCGATGAATCTGCGCGATAAAAACGATCGAAGACGCGCGGGAGATGTTCTGGTGCGATGCCCGCACCATTGTCACGGACCGTGACCGTTGAGGCATCGTCGCGCTGCGCGATAGCTATTTCGATGGCACCGCCATCAGGCGTGTGGCGTAGCGCGTTATCGAGAAGATTGCTGACTGCGCGACCGAACAATTTCGCGTCCGCGGTGAACTCCCCTTCCCCGCGGCAGGTAATCGCAATGTTCCGTTCCTCCGCGATCGTGCTGTAGTAGTCGGCGATTTTCGCGATCGCCGCGCGCCCTTCGAACTTCGCTCGTTCGACACTGCGATCCGCCGCCTCCGCGCGGGCGAGGAAAAGAAGATTGTCGATCATCCCGGAAAGCCGCTCGCATTCCGTCACGCTCGACTCGATGATTTCCTTGTATTCGTTAGGCGAACGTTCACGGCGCAGCGCCACTTCTGCTTCACCGCGGAGATTTGCGATCGGCGTTCGCAGTTCGTGGGCAAGGTCTGCGGAGAATTGCGAGAGGCGGGTGAACGAATCCTCCAGCCGATCGAGCATCTCATCGAACGCGACGACGACCGGCTGCAGTTCGCGCGGCCAGCCGGCCTGCGGCACACGTTCATCCAAGCGCGTCGGGCCTACGCGCTCGAGCGAGTGCGTTAGTTCGGAAAGCGGTTCCAGACCTCGGCGCGTAACGGTGACCGCAATAAGCGCCGAAGCGATGCTGCCGACGACGATGACGCCCGCCAAAATCAATGCGAAACCGCGGCTGAATTGTTCATCACTCGAACGATCCTGCGCGACCTGGATTGTGTAGTTTTGCCCGCCGGCGTCCACTTGCGTCGCGACGCACGCGAAGAGACGGCCATCGGTCCGCTGGCTCTTCGGCCGATCGATCTTGCGGTCCGGTGGCAGAAAAACATTCGCCGGCAGGAGCTCACTCATCCCCGGCGTTTCCGCGATTGCGTTGCCACCCGCATCGATGATCCGCACGAAGTAACCAACCCGTTCACCCGCGCGGAGGATCTTCAGTTCCTCCCGCAAAGTGGACGGCCCGCCTGCGCTCTCCAGATCGGTTCGTAACGCGAACGCCTTATCCGCGAGCACTTCATTGTCCTCCTCGAAAGCGTGCTGAATGACGACCCAATAAAGGAGGCCTAGCCCTGCGCAGAGCAGGAGGACCGACGCGATGGTGAAAAGAATGACCAGCCGCGCCGCGATCGATCGCGTCCTACCCGCGCCGGAGGACATATCCAACGCCGCGGATCGTGTGCACCAGTTTCACGTCAAACGGATCGTCAACTTTCGAGCGCAACCGCCGCACGACCACATCGACGACATTCGTCTCCGGCTCGAAACGCAGATCCCACACTTGCTGCACAATCGCGGAGCGCGAAACGACTTCGCCCGGCGTGCGTGCGAGATGCGCGAGGAGAAGAAATTCCTTCGGGGTTAAGTTAAGCGCGACACCGGCGCGGACGGCTTTGTGACGGCGCGTATCGATGTCTAGATCCTCGATGCACAAATGTCCCCCGCCGGTCTCCTGCGGCGAGCGGCGCAGGAGCGAGCGGACGCGCGCGAGCAGTTCGGAAAATGCGAACGGTTTCACCAGGTAATCATCCGCGCCGAGCTCGAGTCCTTTCACACGGTCGGGCACGCTGTCACGCGCGGTCAGGAAGAGGATCGGCGCCTTCGATCCTTCGTTGCGCAACTGCTCGACCACTTCCCAGCCGTCCTTCTTCGGCAACATCACATCGACGATGAGCAGATCGAACTTCTCCTTTCGGGCGAGCTCCAGGCCGGTTTCGCCATCGCGCGCGATTTCCACCGTAAACTCCGCTTCGCGCAATCCCTTGGCGAGAAATGCCGCGGCTTTGGCCTCGTCTTCGATCAGCAGAATGCGCATCGCGAAGCAGCGTAGCGTATCTGAACTCGCGCGCTCAAGAAGCACGATCTATCGAATTCCCATTGCGGATGACCAAGCATGCGATGCCTAGGCCGGCACAGCACGCCTACTCCCTTGTCATCACGCGCTCGACCACCGCGTGATCCACCATCTGGCCGGATACGTTTCTCGCCCGGAGCGCTCCTAATTCTTGTCCCCGGCAAGTTCCGCAATCACCGGCTGCAAGGCCGACACGAGCCGCGTCATCGAGTCGTAATCCAGCTTGTCCGGTGTATCCGTCCGCGCGTGGTAGTGCGGGTAGCGAAACGGTGCCGTATCCGTGATCATCATCGCGGAGTATCCCTGCTCCCAGAAGGCCCAATGATCCGACCAGCCGACTCCGGGAACGCGACTGGGCAACGCCGCGCCTTCAGACGGCAGCGTCGCGCGCTGACGAAAACTGCCGAGCGCTCGCCTAACGAGTGCTCGCGACGAAACATTTCCGACGAAGGCAATGAAGTTGCCGGTCGTCGGATAAATCGCGCCGAGTCCGGGCAGAGGATATGCCTGTGAATTCTTCGCGTTCGAGAAATAGCCGATCGTCTCGAGACTGATCATGCCAGTAATGCGATCGCCGCGCGCGCGGCAGCGCTCTGCGTAGACCCAGCTTCCCATGCGCTTCGTTTGGAAATGAAACGGCTCTTCGTTTGTAAATGCGACAAAGCGCAGCGTCTGCGTGGTCTGCTTGTTCGCGAAACGCCGGGCCAGCGCGAGCAACGCCGCGACGCCGCTGCCATTATCATTCGCGCCCGGCGAGCCGAAGACGGAATCGTAGTGCGCGCCGACCACGAAGATGTCGCCGCTCGTCCCGGGAACTTCCGCCTCGATGTTCTCGCAATGCTTATCGGCAAGATCGTATCCATCGCGCCGCGTGCGCAGTCCCGCTTCGCCTAACGAATGCTCGATGTAGTCGGCGGACGCGATCAGCTCGGGGTAATGCCGCACATTGCGCTCGCCGATCTCGCCCACGAGCTTCTGCACGTGCCGCATCAGCTCGTCGCGCAGCGCAACTTCATCAGCCGAGAGCGGCGGCGGATTCCCGCGGAAACTTTTCCCCGGCATCCGGATCATCAGCCACCATGGCATGGCGAGCGCGAGGAGCAGGATGAAAATTGCCGCCGCGCGTTTCATTGCTTAAGCATGTCGCGCAAATCATGAGCGTCTTCACGCGCAAAGATCCGGAAGCAATCCGTGCCGAGCGCGAGGAAGCGCGCCGGCTGGCTCATGCGCGGGGCGAGACGAGCGCGGTGCGTCTGCCTAACGAGGGCTTAAGCACAGACAAAATTATCCGCGCGACCATGGCGAAGATTCGCGAGCTCGCGCCGAATATTCGCGGCGATTATCTTGACGTCGGCGCCGGCAACGGCGACCTGATCGATCGCATCGTGCGCGAGTTTCCGCTGAAAGCGCGTGCGGCTGATTACCGCGATGATCTGATCACGCTCGGCGACGTGAAGGTTGACGTCGTCGATCTCAACACGCAGCCGCTCCCCTATCCGGACGGATCATTCGATCTCGTCACCTGCACGGAAGTGATCGAACACCTCGAGCATTTCCGCGCCGCGATCCGCGAGATCGGCCGCGTGCTTCGGCCGGGTGGCGTCTTCGTGGTTAGCACGCCGAACGTGCTCAACGTCCGTTCGCGTTTGCGCTACCTGTTCTTCGGCTTCTTCAACATGTTCGGCCCGCTCCAGCTCG
>JBJMWV010000134.1:0-7860 GCA_045809985.1 Chthoniobacterales bacterium
GACGTCGTAGTAAGGCGAGCCGAGGAATTCCTCGGTCCAGATGTCTTCGCAAATGGTGACGCCGATTTTGCAGCCGCGGATATCGATCGGTTTGCTCGCGCGCGCCGGCTCAAAGTAGCGGTCTTCGTCGAAGACGTCGTAGGTCGGCAGGAGCGTCTTGTATTGCGTGCGGATCGGACGATCGCGCTCCAGCACAGCGGCGGCGTTGTGAAACGGCTTGCCGCGTCCTTCGTTCTTCTCGACGAAGCCAACGACGAGCGGCGCAGCGCCGACGAGCGCATGCAGTCGCTCGAGCATTTCCAAATTATCGCGCACAAAACGCGACTTGAAGACAAGGTCCTGCGGCGGATAACCGGTGATCGCGAGCTCGGGCGTAAGGACCAGCTCCGCACCTTGCGCGCTCAGGCGCTGATAGGCTGACGCGATCTTCGCGAAGTTGCCTTTGAGGTCGCCGACGGTGGAATTGATCTGCGCGAAGCCGACTTTCATAGCCTCACGCAGACTATGCGCGGAGCGACGAGCGGCAAGTTTCGCGACTAACGACGCGCGACGTGATTCTCCTGGGTCTTCTTCTTGTAGCCGCCGTTCAAGGCGTCATCCGCCCCGCTGACAAACATCTGGCCCCACTCGAACAGAGACGCCGCGAAAAAGGCGGCGATCGCACAGAGGATCACCTTCTGAAAAAACGTGGCGTGCACGTCTTTATTTGAGCACGTGCGGTGCCATCCCCGCGGCGCAATTTACCAGAAGCCCCACTGCTTCGTCTGCATAATCCAGAGCCCGAGGAGCAGGTTCGTGATCGCGTGAACCAGCACGCATGAGGTGAGGCTCTTTGTGCGGTAGGCGACGAGGTTGAACAACGAGCCGACGACCGCGGCGACAATCCAGTCTGCGCTCGAGTGCGAGAAGGTGAAGGCGAGCGTGACGACGGCAAAGGAGAGCCAGGAGAATGTCCCGAACGGCACGCGCTCGAATTTTTCGTCGATCAAGTAACGCAGGAGAAACCCGCGCCAGAAGATTTCCTCGATCAGCGGAACGACCACGACGAGCCGAAAAAAGCGCAGCAGCACGGTGGCCCAATAGGCGGCGGGATTCGATGCAATCAGGTCCGGATTGAACCCGTCCGTCCTGGGCGCTGCGCCGAAGAAGGCTTGCGGCGCAATCCAGATCGCCAGCGAGACAGAGCCGACCAGCAGGACGAGCCAAAGTTGCCTGACCGGATGGAATTCGTAGCGCCGCCAGAAAATGATCAGCAGCACCGCACAGGCGACCGTTTGCAGAGGGTAAACCCAGAACTCCGGCGACCTCAGCCAGAGGCTTTGCCCGTGCGTGAGTTTGATCAGGCTGATCAGCCCGAAGCAGCCGATGAAAACCACCATCGGCGCGGCGTAGGCGATAAGCAGATTACGGCTGCGCTGATCGGTTGCGGAGTGCATCGGGTGAAGTAGGTATCGTCTGAATGGTCGACGGCAATCGCAATCCTGAGGGCGACGCCGATCCCGAGAAGCTGGCGAAGCTGCTCGAGATTGAGCTGATGCAAAAGCGCGCCGCATGGCAGCAGGGCAAGCAGCGAACGAATACCGTGCGCGTGATGAGCTTTTTCTTCCTCTTTGTCGTTGTCGGCGCGGCGCTCATCGCCTTCTGGTTTCTTTTCTCACCCGACCGGGTAAACGAGTTGCGCGCCGGGCGCACGAGCCCAATCGAAGCGACACCTTCGCCCACAGTCTCACCGCATTAACCGCATGATCAGCAGCGAAACACTTCCCGGCGATTACCGGCTCCGTGAGGAGCAGCCATTCATCGACGAAGATTTTACCGGAAACGTTGTCTTCCGTGGCGACGGCGGCATTGCGACGTGTAACCCCGCTTTCGCGCGGATCTTCGGTTTCGGCTCGGTCGATAACGCGATGAGCGCGAACTTCCTCTCGCTCCTCCGCACGCGCATGGATGCGACGCAATTGCTCTCGTTAGTCCGCGAGCATCGCACGATCGATCGCCACGAGCTCGAGATGCGGCAGCCGAGCGGCGAAGCGGTCTACGTGGTCGCGCGGCTCGCCGGATTTTTCGATGGAAACGGCGAGCTGATCCAGATCCACGCCAATCTCTTCAACGACACAAAACGCAAGCGGCTCGAGGAGCAACTGATTCAGGCGCAAAAGATGGAAGGCCTCGGCACGCTGGCCGGAGGAATTGCGCACGACTTCAACAACATCCTCGCGATCATTTTGGGCTACACCGCGCAAATCGAGAAACGCGCTACGCAGCCGGAGTTCATTCCCGTTGCAACGAAGGTGATCCGAGAAGCCGTGGAGCGTGGCGCAGCGCTCGTGCAGCAACTGCTGACCTCAGCGCGACAGACGGAAGCGCATCTCGCCTCGATCGATTTGAACCAGTTGGTGCGCGATCTCGAGCCGATGCTCCGCGCTACTTTTCCGAAGACAATCCGCTTCGAGCTCGACCTCGATGACGAGCTCCCGCTCGTGAAAGCGGACCGTAGCCAAATTCACCAGGTCCTGCTCAATCTCTACGTCAACGCGCGCGATGCGATGCCGAACGGCGGCGCGATCAACGTGAAAACGACGGTTACCCCGGGAACGCTTTTGCAGGAATTTTTCACCGGTGCTGACGCGAAGAACTACGCCTGCATCCGTGTCGCCGATAGCGGCACAGGAATGAAGCCGGACGTGAAAGCGAAAATCTTCGAACCGTTCTTCACCACGAAGGAGCGGGCGAAGGGGACGGGCCTCGGGCTCTCAGTTGTGTATGGCGTCATCAATAATCATCGCGGCTTTATCCAGGTAGAGAGCGAAGAAGGAGTCGGCACGGCGTTTGTAGTTTACCTGCCGATCGCTGCTTTGCGCGAGGGCGGCGACGCCCACGATCGCGGGGCTGGCGCGCAGACGACCTGGGAGCCGCAGACCATTCTGCTCGTCGAAGATGAGGAGATGCTGCGGGATCTGGGCAGCGAGATCCTGCGCAGCGAAGGCTACCGCGTTTTGACCGCGAAAGACGGTGTCGAGGCAGTCGAGATCTTTACCGACAATCGCGACGCAATCGGCCTTGTGGTTTGCGATCTCGGGCTCCCGCGCATGAGCGGCCGGGACGTCTTCATGCGTTTGAAAGAACTAAAGCCAAGCGTGCGCGCGATCGTCGTGAGCGGTTACCTAGAGCCGGCGCAACGCTCCGAGATTCTGAAAGCCGGCGTGATCGACACTGTGCAAAAGCCGTACGACTTCCGCGATCTGGTCGAAAAGATCCAGTCGGTCATCGGCAAGGCGCAAAGCGAAGACGATCACCCGCAGCTTTTCTAGCGAGCTGCGCCTAACGAGCAGCTAGCGCGGAACGATTTCCGCAGAAACCTTCCGCCGTTCCGCCACGGCCGTCTGACCGCTACGCGCGTTCTGCACAAAGGTGTTGTTGTCGCCGTACTGCGCCCATGGCCCGTGCGGAACATCGTCGAACTCGACAAACTTCCAATCGGTCACGTCTGTCTCCTGCAGGCCGAGGAAATCACGCACTGCCGGCGAGACATCCAGGCCAGCGCCCTTGTTCAAATTCGGCTTCGGCCGCTCGTTGCCGAAAACATACTGCCAGTGATCAGTGCGAAACGGTCCTGCGTCCTCCCATTGCGCGTAAGCGACACGGTTGCCGTGACGGATGGCGATCCAGCGCCCTTTGCAGGTCGAAATGCCGGGCCCCTGATAAGCTTCCTTGAACCAAGGCACGACGTGCGGTGCCTCAGGACGATGTCCCTCGCGCGCTTTGTCATTGTAAGGCAATGCGCAGTAAAACGGATTCTGCCGTGGCGTGAAGGCCGCCGGGATGTAGCCGTGCCGATCACCTTTGTCGGGATCGTCGAAACCGCCGTAGTTCTTCGTCCAATCTTTGTCCCACGAGCTGGACTTGTTAGGCGTCGGATTGTTCGCAGTCGGCTTCTCTCCAATCCAGAAGACCGTCGTAACGATCTCCTTCTTCCACGGATATTGATCCCGCACCGCAGCCATCGAGAGCGAGCGACTAGTCGGCGCAAAGACTACCGGACCAGAGCCGCCGCGCGATTCGCCCGCTTCGCCTTTTTTGCTGAGTTTGATCTTGCTCGGCTGCAATTGCGGCGCCGCCGCGGACTGCGAAAACAGAGAGGTGACCGACGATAACAAGACCGCCGCGGTGTGTGTAATAGTGCCTGGTTTCATTACATAAACGCGCCGCCGCCCGGTTTGACCCGAAGCGTGAGTGATCCACTTATTGAATCGTCCGGCGGCGCCTGAATGCGTCCCCTGCGCAGTAGCAGAATGGGGACGGCGAAGCGCGCCTCTCGAAACAGCGCAGTGTGTAGTTGGAGTGCGGACAAGAAGCCAGAAAGCTGGCCGTTGTCAACGGACATTTCGGGAGTGACCGCGCGTCAGAAGTGCTTCAGTTTAATTGATCTGCATGAAAAGTAGGGTCTACTACTCGTTAGGCGCAACCGTCGCGCTGGCGATCGGTGGCGCGCTGCTCGCGCAAACCTCGACGACTCCCCTCGCCTCCAAAGATTCAGCCGCAGGCGCGAAGCAAACCACCGTCGCTTTCTGGAACATCCGATGGTTTCCGGGTGGGCGGCCGAATGCCTACCGCGGCGAAGAACAGAAGCAGATCCGCGCCGTACATGCCGACATCGTGAAACTGAATGCGGATGTGATCGGGTTCGAAGAAGTGCGTGACTGGGAGAACGCCGCGCTCGCCATCCAGCCGCTTCCGGAATTCAAGGTTGATGTCTGCTCCACGTTTCCTCCGCGCGAAGGGCAAACCGAGACGCAGAACGTCGCCATCGTCAGTCGCCTCGATGCGATGAGCGCGTGGTTCGAGATGTGGAAACCGGGCGCCGCGATTACGCCGCCGCGCGGGTTCGCCTTCGCCGCTTATCAGCTCGCGCCGAAACAGCTCTTGTTAGTCTACGCGCTTCATCTCAAGAGCAATCGCGGCGAACTGACCGAAGACATCGCGATCCGCGAGGAATCGGCGCGCCAGCTCTCCGATCACATGGTCGCGATGAACAAGGCCTACAGTCCGCTTGGCGCGATTACCTGGATTGTCGGCGGCGACTTCAACACTGCACCGGACGATTCGCGTTACCAGGCAGAGAAGACGACCAAGACGTTGGTCTCGTTAGGCCTAAAATGGTGCTGGGAGAACATCCCGCTCGCGAACCGCATTACGCTTCCGCCGGACAAGCGCTTCCCCGCGGCCTGCTTCGATCACGTCTACTATCGCGGCGCCACGCTCCGCAAAGCTGAGGTCATTCCGACTGCCGAAGCATCGAGCGACCATCGCGCCGTGCGCGCGGAATTCACCTTGCCGTAGGTTTCGCTAGCTCGATTCGACCTCGAGCCCTTCGTGCGCCAGCTCGAGACTCTCGATCGCAACTTCATTTGCATCGGCGCGCAGGTCAGGGCCCGAGTATTTGCACGGAAACGCGCGACGCACGCGCCACACTGCGACCGGCTGGAGTCGTTCATCGAGCAGACTGATCGTCAGATCGCGACGCTCGTTTGGACTGTTGCGCGTTGCAGTCAGCCACTCAAAGAAATCGTTATTCCCGGAAACGATTCCTCGCTTCAGCACGATGTTGCTGAACTTTCGGAGGCCCGGCAGCTTCCGCACGGATGCATCGGGATCACCGCCCTCGCGATGTTCGATCACCGCGAGTTCGATGTTCAGGCCAGATACTTCCGAGACACTGATCTCGTTCCCGTCGCTTGAGACGACGCGAAACTGGTAGGCGGGACAGTGGCTCATGAAATGCCGCAGGAGGTTGTGCCACCAACAGCAGATGTGTCGAAGCACGAGCGCATCCTGCGTTCCGACCGCAGCGGTTTCAATCCAGAAACTTTCCCGGATTGAGGATGCCGTTGGGGTCGAGCGTCTGCTTCAAACGCTGATGCAGTTCGCGCGACACCTCGCTCGTCGCCTCGGGCCACCAGCGCTTCTTTGCCAGACCGATGCCGTGCTCGCCCGTGATCACACCGCCCCACGCGAGCACCTGCGCGAAAAGTTCATCGAGCGCGTGCTCCACCTTCTCGCGCACCGCGGCCTCACGGTTGTAGCGATCGGCCATGATGTTGACGTGAATGTTGCCATCACCGGCGTGACCGAAGCACGCGATCGGGAATCCTGAACGCCGCGACAGATCCTCCGCGAACGCGATCAGCTCAACAAGGTGACTGCGCGGCACGACGATGTCCTGGTTCAGTTTCGTTAGGCCGGTCGCGCGAAGAGAATTGCTGAATTCGCGCCGCAAAGCCCAGAGTCGTTCGCAGTCCGCCTCAACAGTCGCGACCTCCAACGCAGTAGGCTTTCGCTGCCTAACGAGTGCTTCGAGCCGCGCCATTTCGACTTGCACGGTTTCCGCGTGCCCGTCGAGATCGACAAGCAAGTGTGCGTTGCCAGGTGGGACGTGCGATGCGCCGGAATCATGCCGCGCTGCTTCGAGCGTGAAGTGATCCGCAATCTCCAGGGAAGATGGCAAGAAGCCGTGACCGTAGATTTCCTGCACGCAGGCCGCCGCTTCGCTCATCGAATCGAACGAAGCCGAGAGCGTCGCGCGCGATGGCGGCAACGGCAGCAGCTTCACCGTGACTTCAGTGACGATGCCGAGCATTCCTTCCGAGCCGACAAAAAGCCCTAACAAGTCGAAGCCGGTCTTGTTTTTGTGCACGCGTCCGCCGGTTCGCAGTACGTCGCCATTCGCGAGCACCACTTCGAGACCGACGACGTAGTTGCGCGTCACACCGTACTTCAGACAACGCGGCCCGCCGGCATTCGTCGCAACGTTCCCGCCAATGCTGCAGTCCTTCAGGCTCGCCGGGTCCGGTGGATAGAACAGCTTCTGCGCCTTCGCTGCATTCGCGAGATCGGCGGTGATCACACCCGGCTCCGCGATCGCAATTGCATCCGCGAAGTTGATCTCCTTCATCCGGTTCATGCGCGCGAGCGAGAGCGCAATCCCGCCGCGCACCGCGACGCAGCCGCCAACGTAGCCATAACCTGCGCCGCGCGCCGTCACGGAAATCTTCCGCGCATTCGCAAAGCGCAGTAGCGCACTCACCTGCTCCGTGTTCTCGCCGAAGACGACAACTTCCGGCGCGTGATTCGCAAACCACTTATCGCCCGCATGCGCGGCGAGCGTCGCTTCATCATCAGCGACGACGCTCGTGCCTAACAAGTCCCGCAGTTCGTCCGCGAGACTCACATGCCCATGATCTGATAACCGCCGTCGACGTAGAGCACCTGCCCGGTGATCGCCGCCGCACCGTCGCCCGCGAGAAACACTCCAGTCGCGCCGAGTTCCGATGGCTCGCAGCTTCGCTTCAGCGGCGCGTGCTCCTGGTAGTGCTTCAACATCGCGCTGAAACCGCTGATCCCACGCGCGGCGAGCGTGTTCACTGCGCCGGCCGAGATGCAGTTCACTCGGATCTTTTTCGGCCCGAGATCGTAGGCCAGATACCGCGTCGATGCTTCCAGGCTCGCCTTCGCCACGCCCATCACATTGTAGTGCGGCACGACTTTCTCCGCGCCGTAATACGTCATCGAAATAATGCTCCCGCCGTTCGTCATGAGCGGCGCCGCTTCACGCGCGAGCGCGACTAACGAGTAAGCGCTGATGTCATGCGCGGTCCGAAACGCTTCGCGCGTGGTGCTGACGAAATCGCCTTCGAGCGCTTCTTTCGGAGCGAACGCCACCGAGTGCAGCATGAGGTCCAGCCGATCGGTTTGACCACGGACGTTCTGAAAAAATTGCGTGATGTCTTCGTCACGCGAAACGTCACACGGCCAGAGAGGCGTCCCTTCACCGAACTCACCGACCAGATCTTCGACGTTCTC
>JBJMWV010000135.1:0-2021 GCA_045809985.1 Chthoniobacterales bacterium
AGCGCGTCTTACGCTGCTCGTTCTCCTCACGACCGCGGTCGGATATTATCTTGGCGTCCGCGACGAAGTTCGGCCGCTCGCGTGGGTGCACGTAATCCTCGGTACCGCCCTCGCCGCGGGCGGTGCGGCTGCGCTCAACCAATGGTGGGAACGCCAGCTTGATGCACAGATGCATCGCACGCGAGAACGTCCCATTCCCGGCGGGCGCATGCTGCCACGCGATGCGCTTCTTCTCGGCATCTTCCTCTCGTTAGGCGGAATTGTTTATCTCGCGCTCGCCTCGAACGCGCTCACTGCCGGGCTCGCTGCGCTCACGATTCTTCTCTACATCTTCGCCTACACACCGCTGAAGCGGATCAGCACGGCAAACACTCTGATCGGAGCGATTCCGGGTGCAATTCCGCCGATGATTGGCTGGGCTGCAGCGCGCGGCGAGCTCGACCTCGGCGCGTGGAGTCTCTTCGCGATTCTGTTCTTCTGGCAGATGCCGCACTTCTTTGCGCTGTCGTGGATGTATCGCGGCGATTACGCGCGCGCCGGTTTTCGGATGGTCTCGAGTGGCGATGACTCAGGGGCGCGCAGCTCGAGCCAGAGCGTTCTCTTTTGCATGCTGCTCGTCATTGTCAGCGGTATTCCGACCTACATTGGCCTAACGAGTTGGTGGTATCTGCTCTGCGCGCTGATCTGTGGCAGCTTTTTCATGATCATGGCACTCCGCTTTCATCAACGCCGGACCGCGAAGGATGCGCGCAACGTCTTCCTCGCCTCGATCACCTACCTGCCGGTTCTGCTCGGTGCGCTCGTTTGCACGAAATCGTGAACGCGAGCGCAACGACGGCAGCTCCGCGGCGCGCGTCATCATTCGGTTCGATCGTTTGGTATGCGACGTTGATCCTGCTTCCGCTCGTGACGGCGGGGTTTCTCTTCTGGTTGCGTCAGGCGCAGGTGCATCAGCTCGCGCGTCGCACGATCCCAGACTACGGCGCCGTGCCAGAGTTTCGCCTAACGAACCAGAACGGCCAGCCTTTCGGATCCGCGGAGTTAAAGGGAAAAATTTGGATCGCGGATTTCATCTTCACTAGCTGCCCTGGACCGTGCCCGCTGATCAGCAGCCGTATCGCGGAGACGCAGCGGCCCCTCGAGAAATCGGATGTGCACCTCGTCTCCTTCACGGTCGATCCGGAGAACGACACGCCGGAAGTTTTGCGCGATTACGCGCAGCGACTACATGCGCGTGAAGGTCGCTGGGATTTTCTGACAGGCCCGCGCGATGCGATCTACGGACTAACGATACATGGGTTCAAACTAGCCGTAGCAGCTGACGGTGATGTGCCGGGCCAGCCGGTCCACAGCACAAAAGCAGTCCTGGTGGATCGCCGCGGGAAAATCCGCGGCTACTACGACATCACCGCGCCGGATGGAGTGACGACTTTGCTCGCAGACACGAACCATCTCCTGCGCGAGCAGCCGCAGTAATTCGCCGGCTACCGGGTGTCGGTGAAACGAACGACACGGTTGTCTTCGAACCAGCTAACGATTTTGTAGTTGGTGATCAGACCGCCGGAACCGAGCGCTTCGTCGTAGTGCAGGTCAGTTACGCCAACCATCTTCACCGTCTTGCCAACGAATGAACCGAAAGCACTTCCCCTAGTTCCGCCGTTGTTAATTTGGACATCGAAGTCGGGGGCGTAGACAGCGGCGCTAAGCACGGCGTTTCCTCCGAGCGCAAACGTGCGTGTTGTCCCAGTCGGGGGAGTGACCCCGTACATCAGCAGATTTCCGGGTTGATTATCGGTATTCGTCACGCCGTTCCCTGAGATGCTCACGTTGCCGCCGAAATAGCACGTCGCCTTCACTCCAGGCTCCAGGACGATCGAACCATTGCCCGTCGTAGTGACGGCTCCGGTAACATAGATCTCAATGTAAGTGGTGGTACCGGGTGTCGGGTTGTGTATCGTGAGAGTGCCCTGACCCGAAAGAGTAATGCTGCTCAGGACATAGCGTGAATTCGGGGGGGCTTG
>JBJMWV010000136.1:0-4255 GCA_045809985.1 Chthoniobacterales bacterium
GCCGATGACCAACAGAAATCCAACTGCGCCGCCGAGCATGAGCAACGCGGGCCGCAGACCGCTCACCTTGTCTTCATGCAACGGTGTGAGGACAACGTCCTGGCCCATGTTGTCGTCTGGGTACTCACGCTCCAGCCGCGCCATGATCGCGCTCATCTGCGCCTGCGCCTGCTGCAGGGACACTCCGGGTTTTAGTCGCGCGTAGGCATCGAGAAAATTGCTGTCGCGGAGCGGCCGCGGATCTTTGGTCGGCCGCAGCGAATGCGTCGGCACACCGAACTGCGATGGCACCCAAAGTTCACCGTAATCATCCGGCGAGAAGCTTGCCGGCATCACGCCGACGATCGTGCGCGGCTCGCCATCGAACCGAATCTCGCGCCCGATGATGTTGCGATCGCTGCCGAAGCGCCGCGCCCAAAGTCCTTCGCTCAAAACGGCGACATTCGCGCGTCCGGGTTGCTCATCTGCTGGCTGCAGCGCCCGTCCGAGGATCGGCTTCACCGAAAACACATCGAACAGACTCGACGTCGTCATCGTGACCCGCAGCCGCTCCGGCATATCGCCTTCACTCAAATTGCCCTGCCAGCCGCGCGATGCTGCCATCGCGGCGAAGACATCATTCTGCTTTTGCCAGTCGATGAAGTTCGCCGGCGAAACCGCATCGTGCGGTGCCGCGCTCGTGCGATCCTTCAAAGTGATCAACACGAGACGATCGGCGTCGGGGTACGGCAGCGGGCGCAGGAGAACGCCATTGATCACACTGAAGATCACGGTCGTGCTCGCGATCCCGAGCATGAGCGCGATCACGGCGACAACGGTGAAGCCGAGATTCTTGCGCAGCATGCGCAAGCCGTAACGGATATCGCGAAGAGTTGTTTCCATAGATTACTTGTTAGGCAAAGGCGCTTTATTCTGCGCGCAGCGCGGTCATGGGATCGACCACCGCGGCGCGCCGCGCAGGCAACCAGCAGGCGACCACCGCAACCGCGAGCAGAAGCGCGGGAACCCCGACGTAGATCAGCGGATCACCTGCGTGCACGCCGATAAGCGAACTTCCGATAACGCGGTTCAGCGCAAACGCAGCGAGCAACCCGAGCGCGGCGCTGATCACCACGACGCGCAAGTGTTGCCAGATCATGAACCAGACAACAGATCGTTGCGTCGCCCCGAGCGTGAGACGAACCGCGATTTCGCGTGTTCGCTGCGCTAACGAATAGGCCAGCACCGCGTAGAGACCGATTGCAGAAAGTGCGAGCGCGAGCGGACCGAGAACCGAGAGCATCCGCGCGGGCACGCGTTGCATGAAGAGGCTGTCGTCGAGGTGCTGCGCTAGCGAGCGCGGCTGCAGCAAAGTCATGTCAGGATCGAGCGCGCGCACCGCTTCGCGAATTGACGGAAGCAACGCGCGCGGATCACCGCTGCGCGCCCGCACATGCAAACTCGGCGCGAAGACGAGTTGCGCGCGCATCGTTAACCAGGCGAGCGGACGTGGGCTTTCGTTCAACGTCAGATACTTCGCGTTCCGCGCCACGCCGACGATTTCGTAGAAGGTGCCGCTGACTTCGAAACGATGTCCGATCGGCGAAACTCCCGGCCAGAAACGGCGCGCCATCTCTTCATTGATCACAGCGTCGAGCGGGAGAACGCTGCGCGTGAGCGGGGCGAGATCGTGTCCGTCGAGCAGCGGCATGCCCATGGTCGCGAAGTAACCGGGAGTAATGTTGTAGTAGAGAATCTTGCGCTCAGGATCGAACGGCGCGCCTTCGACGTCGATCACGCCGGTCGCGATGCCGCGAATATCGAGCGGGATTTCGGCCGCGGCCGCGACATGCTCGACACCAGGCGCGAGCTCAAGACGCTGCCGCACTTGCTCGAGAAAAATGTTCGCCTTTTCCGTCGTGTAACCGCGTCCCGCGAGATCGACACCGGCGAGCATTATGCGGTCCTGGTCGAAGCCGGGATGTGCAACGAGCGAGTTGCGGAAGCTCTTCACGAAAAGCCCGGCGAGGACTAGCACGACGAGCGCGACTGCTACCTGTAACCCGACGAGAAGATCGCGCGTGCGACTGTGACCGCCGAGACTTCCGCGGCCGCCACGGAGCGAGCGCAGGATATCGCTGTGCGCCAATTGCCACGCGGGCGCGAGCCCGAACGCGATGCCGCAAAGCGTCGCGACGAGCGCGGCGAATGCGAGACTGCTGCCATCGAGGCGCGGCGTGATTCTGAACGGCAGGTTCGCGGGTAGTGGGATTTGCGCGAGCGCATCGACGCCCCAGAGCGACATGAGCAAGCCACCCGCGGCGCCGAGCAGCGCGAGGAACAAGCTTTCCGCCAGCAGTTGGCCGATGATGTGTCCGGGTCCGGCGCCGAGCGCGAGGCGAATGCCGATCTCGCGTTCACGCACACTCGCGCGCGCGAGCAGGAGGTTCGCCGTGTTTGCGCAGACCACGACGAGGATCAGCAGCGCGAAAACCTGCAGCGTGACGAGCGCGGCGACGACGCTCTGTCCGCCGCGGGGGACGCGCCAGAGCGGCAGTAATTCGTAGCCCAATCCCTTGTTCGTCTCCGGGAAGCTCTCGATCAACCGCTGCGCCGCCGCGTTCAATTCGGCCTGCGCATGCGCGCGCGTTACTCCGGGTTTCAACTGCGCGAGCATCAAGTACGGCCGGTTCGTGCGGCTGCTCAGTTCCATCGTTGCAGGCTGCAACGCCGTCGCCATCGTCAACGGCACCCAAACATCGAAGCCTAACGAGTTCATCCCGCCGCGAAACCGCTCCGGCGTCACGCCGATCACCGTCAGCGTCTGGTGGTTCAATTGAATTGGCTGACCGACGACATCGCTCGCGCCGTGGAATTGCCGCTGCCAGAGATCGTGCGAAATGACGGCGACGGGCTCGGCGCCAGGCCGTGTGCCTTCCTCCGTTCGAAAGAAGCGGCCGAGCGCGGGGCGCAGCTCGAGCACATCGAAGAAATTTTCCGAGACATACTCGCCAAAGACACGCGCTTCGTTGTCCGATTGCCCGAAAGAAAAGGAGCGCGGGCGTTGCGCGGCGATGTTCTTGAAGGAGGAAACCATTTCACGCAGATCGCGATACTCGAGCCACGAGGTTGAGACGTAGTTACGGGTGTCGTCCTTCGTTTCCAGCGACCACACTGGCGCGCTGACGCGCGGCAGCGGTTCAAAGACCTGTGCCTTCAGCCAGCTGAAAATCACGGTGTTCGCAGCGACCCCGATCGCAAGCGACGCGATGACGACAGCGGATAGCCACGGTGTCTTCATCGTGCTGCGCAGTGCCTGACGGAGTGTATGCATGAGTTACTCCGCGCGCAGGGCGACGATTGGATTAACGCGACATGCGCGACGCGCTGGAAGCCACGCAGCGAGGACGGTGATGAATGCGAGGACAACCCCAACGATCGCGAAAATTTGCGGATCAACCGGCGTGACGCCGAAAAGGAAAGTGCGGATGACGTGCGCGCTCGCACCGACTGCAATCGCGCCAAGTGCGATGCCGAGTCCGAACAGTCGGAAGCCGTGACCGAAGACGAGCGCGCGAATGTCGGCAGGCCTTGCGCCAAACGCGACGCGCACGGCCATTTCGCGCAGGCGCCGCAACGCGGTGTAAGCAAGCACGCCGTAGAAACCAATTGCCGCGAGCAGCAGCGCGAGTCCAGCGAAGATCGCGAGCAAGAACGACATTAGGCGATGTGTCGACCACGTCTCTGCGACGCGCTCCTCCATCGTGCGGACGTCGAAGACAGGCTGCGTCGCGTCGACGCGATTGATCACTTCACGGACCGATCTCTCGAGCGCTTTCACATTGCCCGTCCCCCTAACGAGTAATACCTGGTTCGTCCGCGCTGCTTGCGTTTCAGCAAAGAAAAATGCCGGGATCGGCTGCGTGTCGTCGTAGCCGCGCAACTTCATGTGCGCGACCACGCCTACGATTTCATAGAGGAGGGGCTCCTCGCTGTTTCCGTCGGCGCCACCCACGGAGAGACGTTTGCCTAACGGATCCTGGTTCGGAAACGTCGTCTCGGCCAACGTCTGGTCGATGATCACGACCGGCGGCGAATCTTTCGTGTCGCTAGCGTTGAAGGTGCGGCCGCGGATGAGTATTGTTTGCAAGGCGGCGAAGTAATCGCCCGCGACCACTTCTGAATCGGCGGAAGGCTGCTGGCTCGGATCAGTTGGAGGCGCACCTTCTGGAAGGAAGTTGAGCTGCCAGCCGCTCAACATCGGAGGATTCGCGGC
>JBJMWV010000137.1:0-3096 GCA_045809985.1 Chthoniobacterales bacterium
CTGATGTTTGTGCTCATCGGGTTTCTGCTGATTCCGGTGATCGCACTTGTTTGCGTGGCCGATGTCGTGCTCGTCATCATCGCTTCGCTGAAAGCGAACGAGGGCCAGCTTTACCGCTATCCGCTCACCTTGCGGCTGATCAAGTAGCGCCGCGTGCGCGGAGCTACGCATCTTCGCTGATGAACGCGGCCGAAGATGACCTGCACCTGCGCGAAGCAGTCGCGCCCGAAGTCCACACTGGGACCGAGCTAGCGCGCGGCGCGATGGTTAATGTCGCGACACTGATCGCGGCGAATCTCCGCGGCATCTTCACCTTTCTCATTGCACGTCTGCTCGGACGCGACACGCTCGGCACGTTCGGCATCGCGTGGTCGACCACCGACCTGCTGAGCGACTTCGGCAGTTTCGGAATGGAAACGAGCACGATCGCGCTCGTCTCCGCGCGGCACGCTGTCGGCGATACAAAGGGAACGCGCGCTTTGATGCGGCGCGCCGTGACGTTCGGTCTGCTCTTCAGCGTGTGCGCCGCCGTCTTCGGCATCATCGCATTCCAGACTCTCGGACTTCGTCTCGGACAACGGCCCGAGCTAATTCGCAACACATCCATCATGCTGCTCGCGGTCCCCGGAATCGCACTCTACCGGATCTGCAACGGCGTCTCGCGCGGGATGAAGGTGATGAAGCATGATCTTTACTCGAAGGGCCTGACCGAAACATGGGGCACAATCATTTCCTTCCTCATCGCAATCGCGATAGGTCTTCGCGATCTCGCGCCGGCCGTCGGCGTTCTTTGCGGAACTGGAGCCGGCGGATTGATGGCGTTCTTTCTCGCGCGCAGTCTCGTCGTCGGCCAGGACATCGGCTCCGGTGAACCTGGCACGGCATCACTGATCAGGTTCTCCGCGCCGATCGCGATCTACGGCGTGCTCAATCTGCTCATCATGCGGATGGACGTGCTGCTGCTCGCGTTCCTCGGGCCGTCCGTCGGCGTGAGCATGGCGACGATTGGCGTCTTCGTTGCGTCAGTCGAGATCTCAGGGGGCATGCGCAAAGTCCGGCAGGCGTTCGATCCGATGTTCACACCGATCATCGCCGCACAATCCGCGGTACAAAATCGCGCCGCGATGGAGGAAAGCTTCGCGCGACTCGGGCGCTGGGTGCTCGCCGCGCAACTGCCGCTCATGGGCGTGCTTTGTCTCGCGGGCGGAATCGGCCTCGACATCTTCGGGCCGACGTTTCGTGGTGGCGAACTGTGGGTCGCGCTGCTCGCAATTGCGCACGCGACCAACAGCTTCGTCGGGCTCGCCGAAACCGTCATCATGATTCAACGACCGAAACTAAACCTGGTGAACTCCGGGTTCACCGCGCTCCTGCAGCTCACCGCCAGTCTCGTGCTCATCCCGAGATTTGGCGCGACCGGCGCCGCCGTGGGGATGGTCATCGCGTATGTCACGCAAGGTGTGCTGCGCTACCTCGAGCTGCGTTTTGTTTTCAAATGGAACTGGCCGTGGCGAGCACTCGTTAGGCCGACAATTGCTTTTCTCATCGCACTCGCGCCTGCGCTGCCGTTGCGCATTTTGCTTCCAGGCCGCGTTGGCGAAGTTGCTTCGGGGCTGACGTTTCTCGCCGCATACGTGGGCGCGTGGGCTTACATCGGATTGGAAGAAACCGATCGTGTCGTGCTCCGACAATTGCGCAAAGGCGGTCGCACCCGCCGGATGGAAAACGACGAGTTGGCCTAACGACTCTCCGCGAGCTCGCGCAGCGTCTTCATGTTCTCGACGTCTTCGCGCAGTTCTTTGTCCTTCGGCGTCTCGAGCACTTTCGGAATTTTCGCGAGACGTTTGTCGCGCATGATGAAACGGAAAGCGTCCAAACCGATCTTCCCTTTCCCAATGTGCTCGTGGCGATCGACGCGTGAACCGCGCGCCGTCTTGGAGTCGTTCAGATGCAGCGCGGCGAGTCGACCAAGACCAATAATTCGGTCGAACTCTGCAAACATCTTCTTCGTCGCGCGCTCACTTCCGATGTTGTAACCGGCAGCGAAAACGTGCGCGGTGTCGAGACAGACGCAGAGCCGTTCCGGTTCGCGCACGTTCTCGATGATTGCGGCAATCTGCTCGAAGCGATCGCCAAGGCATGAGCCCTGACCAGCCGTCGTCTCGAGCGCGATCTTCGTTTTCGTCTTCGGCAGAACGGTGTGAACCGCGTCAATCGAATCGACGATTCGGGCGAGCCCCGCTTCCTCGCCGGCACCGAGATGCGCGCCTGGATGGAGCACGAGAAACGGCAGCTCGAGCTGATCCGCCCTAACGAGTTCTTCCGCGAGCGCGCGCAGCGAATTCGCGTGGAACTGCGGATTCGTCGCCGCAAGATTGATCAGGTAACTCGAATGCGCGAAGGCGGCATCGATCTGCTTGCGTTGCGCGTGATCGAGGAACGCCTTGATCTCCGATTTATCCAGCGGCCGCGCGAACCACTGCATGTTGTTCTTCACGAAGATCTGCACCGCGGTGCACTCGATTGAACAGCCGCGCTCAATCGCGCGATGCACGCCGCCGCCGATCGACATGTGCGCGCCCAGGAGGTGCTTCGCGGGGCGCGAACCGCTCTTCTTTCGCGCCGGCATCAGAAGTTCTTCGGATGCCAGTTCGGCTTGGAGATGCTGCCTTCGCCTTTGTATTCGAAGAGGTCGTAGAGCGGCGTGAGGAGCATACCCGCGCCGCGCGCGCCGATGCGGACGTCCATGTTCAGCTTGTCATTGAGAAAGTCGATGTCGCCGTGGCCTAACAAGTCGTAGGCTTTGCCCGAGACCTTGAAGTCGTTAGTCCGGATCACACCGTCGCGGATGTTGAAGGTCGCGGTCGCCTGCTTCGCGATGCTATAACCGGCGCCGGGAATGATCGTAGCGAGAAAGCCGGAGAGCGGGCCGAAGACTGGAATAGCGAAGACGTCACCGTTCGAAACTTTCATCTCGCCGTTGCCGACCATCGTCCGCGCTTCGTCACCGTTCGCCTGCCAACTGTATTTGCCGGAGAGGAGGCCGTGCGCGGTTTGAAATTTGAAGTAGAGATCCGTCAGCTTCGGAAAATCGAC
>JBJMWV010000138.1:0-7352 GCA_045809985.1 Chthoniobacterales bacterium
CTGGCCGAACTCATCACCCGCCAGGAGCATGGGCACACCCTGGGAAAGGAGCAGCGTCGCGAGCAAGTTCCGTTGCTGCTGCGCCCGCAAGGCATTCACTGCCGCATCCTGCGACGGACCTTCAGAGCCACAGTTCCAGCTTTCGTTATCATTCGTCCCGTCGCGGTTCTCCTCGCCATTAGCTTCATTGTGTTTGTCGTCGTAGCTGACCAGGTCCCGCAAAGTGAAGCCATCATGCGCGGTGACGAAGTTCACGCTCGCGCTTGGTCGGCGTCCGTCGTCCGCAAAGAGATCGCTGCTTCCGGCGAGGCGCGTGGCAAGCTCTCCTACGGTTCCCCCGTTTCCTTTCCAGAAGCTTCGAACGCAGTCGCGATACTTACCGTTCCACTCGCTCCATAGAACAGGGAAGTTACCCACCTGGTAACCCATAGGTCCTACGTCCCATGGCTCGGCGATCAACTTCACTTCTGAGAGCACGGGATCCTGCTGAATAATGTCGAAGAAAGAGCTAAGCCGATCGACTTCCCAAAGATCGCGCGCAAGGGCGCTCGCGAGGTCGAAGCGAAATCCGTCGACATGCATCTCCGTCACCCAGTAGCGGAGCGAATCCATGATGAGTTGCAGCGTACGTGGGTGAGCAACGTTGAGTGCGTTGCCGCAACCTGAGAAATCCGTGTAGTAGGCGCGATTTGTCTCCAGCCGGTAGTAAGAGGAGTTATCGATCCCTCGGAATGACAGAGTCGGGCCGTCCTGATTCGCTTCTCCGGTATGGTTGTAAACTACATCAAGGATCACCTCGATTCCCGCGGCGTGCAGATGACGCACCATTTCGCGAAACTCCTGCGCTGCGCCCAGCGGACCGCTGGCGGCATAGCGCGGATCGGGCGCAAAATACCCAAGTGTGTTATAGCCCCAGTAATTAGTGCGGCCGCGCGAAACGAGGAAATGCTCGTCGATATGGTAGTGAACGGGAAGTAGCTCAAGTGCGGTGACGCCTAGCTTCCGGAAGTGCGCGATCGCAGCAAGCGAGGAGAGCCCGGCATAGGTGCCACGCAATTTTTCGGGTACGTCTGGATGAAGCTGAGTAAACCCTTTGACGTGCAACTCGTAGATTACCGTTTCATGCCATGGCGTACGCGGCGGCTGATCCTTGTTCCACGGGAAAGTTGTCTCGACGACGCGACCGAGTGGTGCGAACGCGGCGGTGTCAGCTTCCGGAGCAAGGACCGCATCATCCCAGACTAGCTCACGCGCAATAAGCTTCGCATACGGGTCGAGCAGGACTTTGCGCGGATTGAATCGGTGCCCGCGCGCCGGTTCATTAGGTCCGTAAACACGATACGCGTAAACCTGTCCCGGCCTAAGGCGCGGGATAAAGCCATGCCAGACGTTATGAGTGCTTTCCGGCAGTGGAATCCGGTGCGACTCAGCCTTCGCGTCCGCCGAATCGAAGAGGCATAGCTCGATGCTCGTCGCGTTCTCGGAGAAGATGGCGAAGTTAACTCCGCCATCGCGACAGGTCGCACCTAGCGGCGAAGGACGGCCTGGCCAGACGCGCAGTTCGTGAGCTGTTGGCGCGCTAAACCGCTGCCCAGGCGCCGGAAGCTCTTGCTCCAGAGGCGCTGGCGCTGCGCGCGCCGCATTCACCGATGCGCCTCGATCGAGCGCTTCATCGTCTCGCACCCGCGTGTCTGCAATGGGCCCATCCCGCTGCCGGGGAGAAACCAGATCCCTCTGTTCTTCTCGCGGCAGTAGAGCAGATTTACGCCGTCGTTTGTGATCGCGTGATGACAAGTCGCGCCGGGGTTCTCCGCAATGAAATCGAAGTAAGCAGTGCGCCACGGATCATCCGCATACTTAAAAAGTTCTTCGCCCATCTTCTTCATCTCCTCCGGACTGATCGTGCGGAGGGACTTAGCGATCGCTTTCCGGCGCTCGTCCGTAAGGTGTTCGAAGTCGAGTTTTTCGAGTGACATATGGTGGCTGACCTCCGTTGGTTTCCTTAGTCCTGCCCGTCGCGCGCGGGCCATCGGACCTTGGTCGTATTCCGGGAGAAAACGCGCCCTCAGTTCGACTCGTTAGGCGCTTGCGCGGCAGCGATCTCATCTGTTTCGAATCGTATTAGCTCGATGCGATGATTTGCCTTTGGGTTCTTCGGTGAAGGTCCCGCTACGAGCAGCACACGCGCTGCGGCGATACCACTCCGGTGGACAAGCCGCGCGGCTTCATTCTGCCACTCATCTTCGTCACCAATTTCGACGGCATGCACGCCATAGGAAAAGGCGAGACCCTGACAGACTTGAGCATCGCGACTCGGCGCGATGATCCAGACCTGCGGCTTCGAGCGCGAGATAATCCGCGGTGTGGTCCCACTCTCAGTTGGAGCAATTACTGCGTCGCACGGGACCGTATCGAGCGCATTCTCGACCACGAAGCCCATACGATCGCCACTCGTCATTTCGCCGGCCTGACGAAGAAGCTCGCGGCGATCGGCAAGGCTTTGGCGCAGTCGATGTGATTCGGTGAAGCTAGCGATACGCGCGAGCATCGTGACCGCTTCTTCCGGAAATTTTCCCATTGCCGACTCGCCCGATAGCATCACGCAATCCGCGCCGTCGAGAATTGCATTCGCTACGTCAGTGGCTTCGGCGCGAGTCGGCAAACGGCTCGCGATCATTGATTCGAGCATCTGTGTCGCGGTGATGACTGGCTTGGCCGCGAGGTTCGCTTTCGCAATCAGCCGCTTCTGGGTGAAGGCAATCTCTTCAATCGGCACCTCCACACCGAGATCGCCGCGCGCGACCATGATTCCATCGGCCGCCTGAAGGATTTCGTCGTAATGGTGCAACGCATCCGCTCGTTCGATCTTCGCAATGATAAAAGGTCGAGCGCCGAGCTGCGTGGCGGCCTGGCGCACTTTCTCGATATCCGCGGCACGCTCGACAAATGATTGGCTTACCGCATCAACGCCGGCGCCGATGGCGAACTCGAGACATTCGCGATCGCGAGCCGTAAACGCGCTGATCCCCAGATCGATCCCGGGCAGGTTTAAGCCTTTGCGCGAGCGCAATTCACCACCGACTGCGACGGTGCATTCGACATTGTTACCTACAACTCGATCGACCACGAGCTGAACGAGACCGTCGTTCAGAAACAGTCTATTTCCCGGCTTCACGACCTGCGGCAGTGACTTGAAGGTCATCGAGGCACGCTCCGCATTACCCACAATGTCGTCGCTCGTTAGGCAGAAATGACCGCCGGGAGAAAGCTGGATCGGTTCCGGATCGATCTTGCCTAGCCGCATCTTCGGACCCGGTAAGTCAGCCATGATCGCGACGCGCCGTCCGGTCTCGCGCGCCGCCTGACGAATTCGCTTAATGACTTCGCCGTGCTTCTCGAAATCACCGTGCGAAAAATTGAGGCGCGCGACATTAAGGCCGGCGCGAATCAGCCGTCCTAGCATCTCCGGCGATTCCGAAGCCGGCCCGATCGTCGCTACAATCTTAGTCTTATGCGCCGGCGGCGCGGCGTTCATCACTTGAACATCGTCTGGCCGTCGCCGCGCAGGTCGGTCACCGCCTGCTTGACGCGTTCTGCCATCGCTGCTTCCGCTAGCGCGAGATAGAAGCGTGGGTCGTAGTTCTTCTTGTTACCTACTTCGCCGTCGACCTTGAGGACGCCATCATAGTTCTTAAACATGTGCGCGGCGATCGGTCGCGTGAATGCATACTGCATGTCCGTGTCGACGTTCATCTTCACCACGCCGTAACTCAGCGATTCATGGATTTCTTCCTGGGTCGAACCCGAGCCGCCGTGGAAAACCAGATGAAAGCGCGCTTTTTCACCGAACTGCTTCACCACCGCCTCCTGGCATTCCTTCAAGACTTTCGGCCGCAGCTTCACGGTTCCAGGTTTGTAAGCGCCGTGGACGTTACCGAACGTTGCCGCGAGCAGGTAGCGGCCGCCGATTTGGTTCAATTTCGCCGCAACGGCAAGCGTATCCTCGGGCGTGGTGAAGAGCTTTGCGCCCTTGTCCCCGACCACATCATCTTCTTCGCCTCCGACAGCGCCGGTTTCTATCTCCAGCACGAGATCATTTTTCGCAAAGCGCTCGAGCAATCCTGCGGCGATGTCGAGGTTCTCCTTCAAGGGGAGATTACTTCCGTCGAACATGTGGCCGGTGAAGAGATTCGGCTGACCAGCAGCGCGACGTTTCTCGGTTTCTTCCACGAGCGGGATGACGAACTTATCCAGCTTGTCCTTGAGGCAATGATCCGTGTGTAGTGCAACGTAGACCTGGTAACGCTCCGCGGCGCGGTGCACATGCTCCGCAATCGCGATCGCGCCAAGCGCCATGTCTTTCAACGCCGTGCCGGACGCGAACGCACCGCCGCCAGTGGAGACTTGAATGATCCCGTCGGCTTTGCTTTCCGCTAGTCCACGCAGGACCGCGTTTGCGGTAGTTAACGATGTGACATTGACCGCTGGAAGGGCGAAGCCGCCCTCCCGAGCACGGTCAAGCATTCTGCAATACGTCTTGAAGTCGGCGACTGGCATTTTGATCCTTTGGTTTCTGCGATTCCTTACTTGGCTGGCCGGGCAATTTGTCGGCAATGAAGAGAGTGAGTTCCACGCAGCGATTGCTGTAACCCCACTCGTTGTCGTACCAGCTAATTAGCTTGAAGAAGCGCTTGCCCATCCCAATTCCGGAGCCTGCATCAAAGATGCTTGAGCGCGCGTCGTGGATGAAGTCGCTCGAGACAACTTCATCGTCCGTGTAACCGAGGATATCCTTCAGGTAGGTCTCGCTCGCTTTCTTCATCGCCGCGCAGATTTCCTCGTAGGACGTTTCTTTGACGGTCCGAACAGTAAGGTCGACGACACTTACGGTCGGAGTAGGAACGCGGAAGGCCATCCCAGTTAGCTTTCCTTTTACTTCGGGAATGGCGAGTCCGACTGCCTTCGCTGCGCCCGTAGTAGAAGGAATGATGTTAATCGCTGCGCTGCGGCCGCCTTTCCAATCCTTCTTGGAAGGGCCGTCCACCGTCTTCTGGGTCGCGGTGTAACTATGAACCGTGGTCATGAGTCCTTCTTCGATACCGAAGCCTTCCTTCAACAGCACATGCACAACCGGCGCGAGGCAGTTGGTCGTGCAGCTCGCATTCGAGATGATGTGGTGCTTGTCCGCGTCGTATTTCTCGTGATTAACGCCGATGACGATGGTGATGTCATCATTCTTTCCGGGCGCGGAGATGATCACCTTCTTAGCGCCGGCATCGATGTGCCCTTTCGCTTTCGACGCTTCGGTGAAAAGACCGGTGGATTCGATGACAATGTCGACGCCGAGTTCCTTCCACGGCATCGCCGCGGGACCTTCCTTCACTGCGAGACATTTGATCTCGTGACCGTCGACGATCAGAAGATCGTCTTCCGCAGCCCCGTTCGATTTGCCGCTACTCACCTCCTTGTTGAACCGCCCCTGAATGGAGTCGTACTTTAGCAAGTAGGCGAGGTTGTCCGCAGGAACGAGGTCGTTCACCGCCACCACGTCGATCTCTTTTCCGAGCAGCCCTTGGTCGCAGATCGCGCGAAATACGAGCCGACCGATTCGTCCAAATCCGTTGATAGCTACCTTAGTCATGACTTCGAATTGTCAGACGAAGCGCGACGCGGTGTGAATAGGACTTAGGTCGGATAATTCGCCGTGACGCCAGCGCGCTTCAGCGCATTTTGCCGCCGTAGATTGCATCGTCGCCAAGCGCTTCCTCGATACGCAGGAGCTGGTTGTATTTTGCGACGCGATCCGTTCGACTGAGCGAACCCGTCTTAATCTGTCCGGCGTTTGTCGCGACGGCGATATCGGCAATCGTCGTGTCTTCGCTTTCGCCGGAACGATGACTGATCACGGCGGTGTAGGCGTTCTCCCGCGCGAGTTCGATGGCGTCGAGCGTCTCGGTTAGGGAGCCGATCTGGTTCACCTTCACGAGAATCGAATTCGCGACG
The DNA here is from genome assembly GCA_045809985.1 of Chthoniobacterales bacterium. Classification (GTDB taxonomy): domain Bacteria; phylum Verrucomicrobiota; class Verrucomicrobiia; order Chthoniobacterales; family UBA10450; genus JACCTI01. Next base: position 6,004 of record JBJMWV010000138.1, read on the forward strand.
CCCTGATCGATCGCTTTGCGCAGGAACGCGACGTTCGTGACTAACAAGTCGTCGCCAACGAGCTGCGTTTCTGCGCCCATCGCATCGGTCAGCTTCTTCCAGCCGTCCCAGTCATTCTCCGCGCAGCCGTCTTCGATGGAGATGATCGGAAACTTCTTTGCCAACGTCTGGTAGTAGGAGATGAGCTCGGCCGCGTTCCGTTTTGATCCGTCGGATTTCTTGAAGACGTATTGCTTCTTCGCCGCGTCGTAAAACTCCGAAGCCGCGACATCGAGCGCCAGGAAAATCTCGCTGCCGAGTTTGTAACCGGCTTTCTTGACTGCCTTCGCGATGGTCTCGAGCGCGTCGTCCGCGCTGTCGAACTTCGGTGCGAATCCACCTTCATCTCCGACCGCGGTAGCGAGCCCCCGGTCCTTCAAGACGCCTTTGAGTGCGTGAAAGATTTCGCACCCCGCGCGGATAGCTTCGGAGAAAGTCGGCACGCCTTTCGGCATAACCATGAACTCCTGGAAATCGACAGGCGCATCCGAATGCGCACCGCCGTTGACGATGTTCATCATCGGAACCGGCAGCACCTTTGCGTTCGGGCCGCCCAGATATTTGAAGAGCGGCAGGCCGAGTTGCGTCGCCGCAGCCCGCGCAGTCGCGAGCGACACCGCGAGGATCGCGTTCGCGCCCATCTTGGACTTGTTAGGCGTGCCGTCGACTTCGATCATCATCTTATCGACGCCGACCTGGTCTAGCGCGTCCATCCCGACGATCTCCTTCGCGATCGCTTTATTGACGTTACCAACTGCCTTCGTCACGCCACGTCCGAGGAATCGGCCTTTCACATTCGTGTCGCGCAATTCCCAGGCTTCGTGTTCACCAGTGCTCGCGCCGCTCGGGACAATCGCAGTGCCGATCGCACCCCCACCGAGACTTACCACCGCTTCCACGGTTGGATTGCCGCGCGAATCGATGACCTGCCGGCCGTGAACCTGAACAATGCTTGTCGTGAACATAGTGTGCCGGAGTTTCGCGCCGCGAGACTGCGCGCGGGAATAGGACTTAAGTCCGAGGAACGGAGCGCGGCTTACAACGTCGTGCCGTCGAGGAACGCCGCGCCAGTATTAAAAGCGGTGAGATTCGCAACGGTCACGCGCGCGATTTCCGCTAGCGCTTCCTGAGTCAGGAAGGCTTGATGCGCAGTGATGAGCACGTTTGGAAACGTGAGCAGGCGCGCGAGCTCATCGTCCTGGAGAATCTGTCCGGAAAGGTCTTCGAAGAAGACGCCTTCTTCCTCCTCATAAACATCGAGACCTACGCCGCCCAGCCGGCCGCATTTCAATGCATCGATCAACGCGGTC
>JBJMWV010000139.1:0-3704 GCA_045809985.1 Chthoniobacterales bacterium
ATCATTCGCGCCACTACTCGTTAGGCCGGATTGGATCTCGCGCAGCAGACCGTCGTAGGCTGCGCGCTGCGGCGCGGTGAGATCACAAATCACCTGCTGCTCGATCTTCTCCGGAAGCTCCTTCGCGACATCTGTCTTTTTCCGGCGGAGGAGGAACGGCCGCATGCGTCGCGCGAGACGGCGTTGCACGTCCGGGGCTTCGCCACGCGCGAGCGGCTGCTCGTAACGCTCGCGGAAATCGGCGCGGCTCCCGAGATAACCCGGCAAAGCGAAGTTCATGATCGACCAAAGATCGCGGACGGAGTTCTCGATCGGCGTTCCGGTAAGGACGAAGCGATGTTTCGCGCGAAGTGCGAAGGCGGATTGCGCGTTCTGCGTGTCGGGATTTTTGATGTGCTGCGCTTCATCGAGCACGACGGTCGAGAACTGAATCGCGCGATACTTCTCGGCGTCGCGCTGGAGCAACGCATAACTCGTGAGGACGATGTTGCTGCTCGCGATCTCGGCGAAGCGCGCGTGACGATCCGGACCTTCCAGCACGCGCACGCGCAGATCGGGCGCGAAACGTTGCGCTTCGTTTCGCCAGTTCGTCACGAGCGAGCTCGGGCAGACAATCAGCGCTGGCTCACCGGCCTTCAGTGCGCGCAGAAATGCGAGCGTCTGCACGGTTTTTCCCAAGCCCATCTCGTCCGCGAGAACTCCGCCGAGCTCGTTGTGCGCGAGTCGCCAGAGCCAGGCCACGCCGTCGCGCTGGTAATCGCGCAGTCGATCATCGATCGGCGGAAGCGTCGGAGCCGAATCACTTGTTAGGCGGCGGAGACTTGCCCCGATGTCTTCTGCCGTCGCGGCGATGTAACCCGCGTGAGCGCGATCGATTCGATAGATGCCCGGCTGGTTTTGCCGCGGCTCGGAATCGCGCAGCACCTCTTCGAAATCGCTGATCGCTTCCGTATCGAAAACTGCCGTGCGGCCGTCGCGTAGTCGCGTCTTGTTTTGACCGGAACGCAGCAGGCGCTGGAGTTCTGCGGCTGAAAACGCAGTGCCATCCGGAGTCGCGAGCGAGTAGCTGAGCTCGAACCAATTTTCGCCTGATCCGACGACCTCGATCTTCGGCGCCAGCGGTTGGAGTTCACTGCTCGCTTTCGTCGCCTGCGGCGAAAGCGTCACCTCCCAGTCGCTCTTCAGCCGCGGATACTCGAAGGCGAAGAAGCGGGCGACTTTGTTCTCGTCTCTCAGCACGAGCTTGTCGCCACGTTGAGCGAAACCGAGGCGCGCGAGCGCTGCACCTTCCGCTTCGAAATTGCGGAGCAGGATCGCGCCTTGCTGCGAGGAATCGCGGACGATCTGCGGCTCCGGCGTGTTCGCTGCGTACGAGACATCGCCGTAGCGCGCGCGGAACTCGGCACGGATTTCGCGCAATGAGCCTTCAATCTTGAGGACAAATTGCGGCTGCGCGGTGCGCACGTCCGGCAGCGCGTCGCCCTCGACGACGAACCATTCGCGCAGTCTTGGCGCGAGCAGCACGACGGCATCTGCGCGCAAAATCACAGCGCCACTCGCAAGGTCGAATAACTCGTTAGGCAAAGCATCGGGCAGGCATCGGAATGAATCGTCGCGTTGCAGCCACGCTTCGCTTTCCGCGACGAGCAGTTGTCCCTTCTCGACGAGCTGAAGCTTTAGCGATTCATCCGGCCCGCGTTCAATTCGCAACCGCGGGCGCAATGCCTCCGCGCTGATCTCGACCGGCCGCATCTTCCCGAACGTCACGCGCGGATGACCGCGCAATCCGCGCAGCACGCGCAGGAAATGTCGGCGTGGATAGATGCGCATTGCGGCGATCAGCTCCTGGTCATCGAAGAACTCGCGGAACGCATCGAGCGCCGCGAGATCGTGCGTATCGCAGGCGTAGCGCTCGTTAGGCTGAAACGCATTCGGCATGACACGCTTGCCCGCGAGTTCCAGTTCCGTCACGAGTATGATCTGCTCTTTCGCCCACGATGATTCGAAGTTCGGCGGCAGGATGAACTCTAGCGTCAGCGGCGTCGCATTCTCCGACCCGATCTCGACAAACACAGGCCCGCTCTTCTGCGGCGTTGACTCCACTGTCGCGACCGGTTCTTTGGGGGGATTGAGATAAGCGAGCCCGACGGCGAGCGCGTGCGGACAAATCTTGCCCCACTCGCGCGACTCGCGACACGTGCAGAGGTTTTCGACGTCGCGTTCGCTCTTGATGCGCAGACCTGAGCGGAGGTTGCGATTTCCCTCGCGCACGACACCGCTCAGAACCGGCGGCTCGTAGTTCGCCTCACTCACACGACCCGCGGCATGCAGTTGCTGCGCCTGCTTCATCACGGGCCAGCCGCCGGCGCTGACGAGAAGTTTTTGTGTGATGGCAACGGACATCGCGTGAACTGTAGCGCGTGAGTCCTGCATCTGCTTTTGCGCCGGGTCGTGTCGAACTGCTCGGCAATCACACCGATTACAATCAGGGCGTGGTGCTCGCGGCGGCGATCGATCGCGGGCTGACCATGGCCGGCATCTCGCGTAAGGACGACAACATCATTCTGACTTCGCGTTCGGCGGGGAGTCGTGTGCACGCGCACTTGCGCAACATCTTTCCGACGGAAGAAACGCCTTGGGCGAACTATCCGCTTGGGGTGATCGAGCAATTCATCCGCTCTGGTTTCGTGCTGCGCGGGTTCGATGCGGAAGTGACGGGCGACGTCCCGTTAGGCGCGGGATTGTCGAGCTCGGCTGCGTTCGAAGTCGCGACTGCCGGCTTGTTGATGAAGTTGCACGAGCTGCGGATCGCGCCGCTCGAGGTGGCGAAGCTTTGTCAGCGCGCGGAAAACGATTTCGTCGGCGTGCGTTCAGGGTTGCTCGATCAGGCGACCTCGGTTTTCGGCAAAGCGGATCATGTTGTGTATCTCGATTGCCAGAGCGACGAAGTCCGCACGATTCCGTTCCCGATCGGCTACTCGTTAGTCATCGCGGAGTCCGGCGCGAAGCACAGCCTGATCGGGAGTCTCTACAACACGCGTCGGGAAGAATGCGCGGCGGCGGCGGAAGCGCTCGGCGTCGAAACGCTGCGCGATGTGACGCCCGATCATCTGGAGATTGCAAAGGGCTCGATGGACGAAGTTCTCTGGCGGCGTGCGGCGCACGTCGTGGGCGAGAACGACCGCGTCTGGCGCGCGGTGCATGCGCTTGAAGCGCAGGACGCAAACGCGATGGGCGAATTGATGAACGCGTCGCACGAAAGCTCGCGCACGAATTTCGAGAACAGCACGCCTGAGCTCGATGATCTCGTCACGACGGCGCGTGATTTGCCCGGTGTCCTCGGCTCGAGACTAACCGGCGGGGGTTTTGGCGGCGCGACGGTGACGCTCGCGAGTGCGGAGGACGCGTCGCGGATCGCGGATCAGATTCGCGATCGCTACGCGCAACAGCATGGCCACGCACCGGCGACATTCGTTTGCGGCATTGCCGATGGCGCGATCGCGAATTGGTAAAACCTTCTTGCGCGTCCTTCGCCGCCTCGCGACGGGTAATGCTTCATGGCCATCGGCACATTCCTTCCGCGACCTGAATATCCGCGGCCGGACCGTCAACGCGGATTCGTGCATGGCATCGACTGGAAGAACCTGAATGGTGCCTGGGAATTCCGTTTCGATCCGGATCGTTGCGGGATCGAACACGACGAC
>JBJMWV010000140.1:0-2895 GCA_045809985.1 Chthoniobacterales bacterium
GCAACTCGCGGCGGAGATGCAGCCGTTCTTCGCGCAACGTCACATGAACTTGCTCGTGCAGGGGCAGGGAGCGCCGCGCGGAAAGCTGCTCGAGCAATTCAAATCAACCGACCGCAGCGTGCTCTTCGGCACGGATAGCTTTTGGATGGGCGTGGATGTTCCGGGCGATGCGCTTTCGAATGTCATCATCACGCGGCTGCCGTTCGCGGTGCCCGATCATCCGCTGATCGAGGCGAAGCTCGAGCTGATTCAGGAACGCGGCGGCGACGCGTTCAGCGAATACTCACTGCCGGAAGCGATCCTGAAATTTCGTCAGGGTGTCGGGCGATTGATCCGCACGAAGAGCGACAAAGGAATCGTTGTCGTGCTCGATAATCGAATCGTGACGAAGGCCTACGGCCGCGCGTTTCTGAAGGCGCTGCCGAGCTGTCCGGTGAAGATTATCTAGCGCGCTCTACTCTTCCTCTTCGCCGGACTCGGATTCGGCGTCCGGGTCGGGCTTGAGCCCTTCTTCCTCCATCTTGCGGAGGACGTCACTCATGTCATCGACCTCGTCCCAGACTTCCTGGCTCACGTAGATCGGCGCCTTCGACTGCGTCGCCATCGCGATGCAATCACTCGGCCGCGCGTCGAGCTCGATGATCTTCTTCTGCTGCAGCTCGTTCTCCGCACGAATGATCATGCGCGCGTAGTAGGTCGCGTTCTTCAGGTCGTTGATGATGATCCGCTCAACGTGCGCGCCGACCGCGGTCATGAGATGCGCCATGAGATCGTGCGTGAGCGGGCGCTCCTTCGAGATATCGCGCATGAACATCGTGATCGCACTCCCGACCGTCTGATCGACGTAGATGATGAAGACCTTGTCGTTGTTCCCGAGAAAAACGGCGCACCCTCCGCTGGTCGGCAACACCGCGCGCACCTGCACTTCGATCACCGTTTTGTTCACGCGCTCGAACCCTATGCGGACAGGATACGAAAAACAAGAGGAGGGCGGCTAGACGGACGCGCTGGCACGAATTTTAACGAAGCGCGGCTTGCATGTTCGCACTGCTGATTGAAAATGCCCTCCCGTTCCGCCGAAGTGACCGAAAAACCGCCGAAAAACGATTGGGACATCGAGTCCGCGATCAACACGTACAACGTCGACCGCTGGGGCGGCGGCTACGTCACAGTCAATGCGAACGGGAACGCGGAGATGCGGCCGTTGCAGGAGGCCGGCGGGGCGATCGACATCCTCGAAGTGGTTAACGAAGCGCGTGCGCGCGGCCTGAGTTTCCCACTCGTCATTCGCTTCCAGGATTTGCTGAGGCATCGCGTGGAATCGGTGAATCGCGCCTTCCAAAGCGCGATGACCGAGTTCGGTTATCGCGGCAATTACCGCGGCGTTTTTCCCATCAAGGTGAACCAGCTGCGCGAGGTGATCGAAGAGATCGTCGACGCGGGATTGCAGTTTCACTTCGGTCTCGAAGCGGGCAGCAAACCGGAACTCGTCGCTGCGCTCGCGATGCACAAAGACCCGGAGAGCCTGGTCATCTGCAACGGCTATAAGGATCGCGCGTTTATTCGGCTCGCTTTGCTTGGGCGGAAACTCGGCAAGCGTGTCGTTCTCGTTGTCGAAAAACTCGAGGAGCTCGAGCAAACGATACGCGCCTCAAAGGAAGTCGGCGTCGAGCCGATGATCGGCATCCGCGTTCGTCTGCACAGCAAGGGCTCGGGCAAGTGGGTGACGAGCGGTGGCGAGAACGCGAAGTTCGGTTTGGATACGACAAGCCTTGTCGCGGCGAGCGAGATGCTGAAAGCTGCGGGGCTCGCGCATTGTCTGAATCTCGTCCATTTCCATGTCGGCTCGCAGGTGCCGGACATCGGCACTATCAAGCGCGCGGTCCGCGAAGCCGCGCGTTACTACGCGAAGCTGAGCAAGCTCGGACACGAACTCGGTTATCTCGATGTCGGCGGCGGACTGGGCGTGGATTACGACGGGTCACGCAGCGACTTCGATTCGTCGACCAACTACAACCTGCAGGAATACGCGAACGACGTCGTCTGGAACATCATGGATGTTTGCGACAGCGAAGGCGTGCAGCATCCGTCGATCGTGAATGAAGGCGGACGCGCGATCGTGGCGCATCACTCCGTCCTTGTGATGGAGGCGTTTGGGTCGATCGAGAAAACGTCGCCGAAGCTGAAGGTGGAAGCGACCGAGAAGGATCACAAGCTCGTCGCCGAGATTCTCGATGTGAAGCAGCGCCTGAAGCGCGGAAATCGTATCGAGAGCCTGCACGACATTCAGCAGATCAAGGACGAATCACAGCAGACGTTCGATCTCGGGCTGCTCGATCTCGAATCGAAGGCGAAGATCGACACCGTCTATTGGCAGCTCGCGCAACAGATCGTGAACATGCATCGCGGGCTGCGTTTCGTGCCGGAAGAAGTGAAGCAGCTCGAGACGACGCTCGGCGATCAATACATCTGCAACTTCTCCGTCTTCCAGTCGCTCCTCGATCATTGGGCGCTCGGGCAGCTTTTCCCGATCATGCCGATCCATCGCCTAACGACTGCTCCGGATCGCAACGGCATGATCGTCGACATCACCTGCGACTCCGATGGCAAGGTCTCCAAGTTCATCGACCTGCAGGACGTCAAAGACACGCTCCCGCTCCATCGCGTCGTTCCCGGCGAACTCTACTACCTCGGTGTCTTCATGGTCGGCGCCTACCAGGATATCATGGGCGACCTGCACAACTTGTTCGGTCGCGTGACCGAGGTGCACATCTTCCTCGATCCCGACGAGGAGAGCGGCTGGTACATCGAGGAAGTTATCGAAGGCAGCACGATCGGCGAAGTCCTCGCGATGACGCAGTGGGACAAGGTCGAGCTGATGCGCCTGCTCAAGAC
>JBJMWV010000141.1:0-6250 GCA_045809985.1 Chthoniobacterales bacterium
ATCGACACGAACGGCGCGCAGATCGATTTGTTCACACTCGATCTCGATCATCCGATCAAGATCGACGGGCTGCTCGATTCGCCGAGCTACCAACGCGCAGCCAACCTGAACGGATTGAAACTACACGCCGCGATCCGCGGGAACTTTCTCTACGTCGCGACCGAGGACGCCGGCGAGGGGAACGATCATTTCATCTACTTGAACAATGCGGCGGCGCCGATGCGTGCCGCGAACTGGGCCAAGGCCGGACAGGTGATGAGCTGGAGCGCGTTACTAGCAGACGAGAACGACACTGGCTTCAAAGGCTGGTTCGATGGGAACGAACAGTTGCTGACCGATGCGACGAAATACGCAGCGACGACAAGCGGTTTGAACAATAACGGCGTGACCGGCAATGGCGTGCTCGAAGGGACAATCGATCTCGCGGCGCACTTCGGCTCCTTTCCGCAGCAGCTTTATCTTGCCGCGGGGCCGTTCGCGACCGCGAACAACGGCGCCTTGGTTAGCAGCGCGCAGGTGCCGATCGGGAATGGCGATGGAAGCATTCAGCCTAACGAGTTCTTGCTTGTGAACACGCGCGACATCGCGCTCGATGTGCCGGTCAGTAATGCCGGCGCGGATCAATCCGTGGAAGCCGGGATGCAGGTCGCGCTGAATGGGAGCGCATTGAATCCGAGTGGCTTGCCCCTAACGTACGCGTGGACGCAGCTCAGCGGACCAGCGGTGATGTTGAACAACGCGAGCATGCTGGCGGCGAGTTTCACGTATCCGGCGAATGTCGCGCAGACGACGACGTTGACCTTCCGGTTCCGCGTGAACGACACGCGCTTCGACGCCGACAATAGCGTTGCGATCGACATCTTCCCGATGCTCGACAGCGATGGCGATGGCCTGTCGGATCAGGAAGAAATTACCGGAAAGGATAACAGCCTAACGACTGCTAGTCCAGCCGGTCAAATTACGGACCCCAATCGGGCCGATAGTGACGGCGATGGCGTGAACGACGGAGACGAAGCGCTCGCCGGCACAAATCCAAACAGCGCGGTGTCAGTTTTCCGAATCACGAACGTCGAGAGATCCTCAAGCAGCATTAACGTCCAGTTCGCGAGCGTGGGCGGTCGCACTTACCAGCTGCAGATCGCGACGCGTAAGGATGGACCGTGGACCGACGCCGGCTCGCCGCTCACTGCAACTGGCGCATCAACTTTGCTGACGATCGCTGCCGATCCCGCTCAGCCATTTCTCCGCGTGAAGGTGGACGCGAATTAGTCCGCTACGCACTCTGCACGAGGCGCTTCACTAGCTCTTCGAGGCTGGCGATGCCGATGAGTTTGCGTTCTGCATCGACCACCGCGGCGAGTCCGAGCCGGGCCGCGCGCAAGCGACGGATCACGCGGTAAGCGGGTTCCGTTTCCGGTGCGGTCACGATGCGCCGCATGTATTGCGCAAGCGGATCGTGCGGGGATTTGTCGAGCAGCACATCGAAGATGTTGATCAATCCGATCGCGCTGCCTTCCGGCGAAATAACCGGGAACCGTTCCAGCCCGCTCGTGCGACCCAGCTGCAAGACATCGGCGACCGAGCTCTCTCGATGCAAAGTGGTGCACTTATCGAGCGGCAGCATGACATCGCGCACGCGCAGGTTTCGGAAGTCGACGACATTGTGAATCATCGCGCGCTCGGTCGCGGTGAGCGCACCTTCACGTTCGCTTTGCACGGCGACCTGTTTCAATTCCTCGCGTGCGGCAAAGAGGCGCGCCTTCTCTGATTTGCGGTGCGGAAGAAAGAGGCGGCCGACTTGTTCGCCGATGATGATGAGCGGCGACAGAATGAGGCTCGCGATTTCCAGGACGCCGGCGAGTGCGGCGAGCGCACCGAAGGGCAATCGGCGAAAAAGCGCGCGCGGCAGGACACCGAGGAGAAACAGATAGATCGGCGCGGCGGCGGCGGCGGTGATTAGGTAACCGGGCCAACCAAACGACTGCACCAGCACGCGCGTCGCGAGCAGAAGCGCCATAATATCCGCGATGTTGGTGATGAGCAGCACCGTGACGAGCAGCCGTCCGGGATGTTCATGCAGACGCTCGAGCCGTCCCGCGCCAAGCGTCTTCTGTTTCACATGCGAGCGCAAGCGGACCGGGTCTAACGAGAGCAAGCCGGCTTCAATTCCCGCGAAGAGGAACGAGACCGCGCAGAGCGCGACGACGGCGAGCCAGATCATGCTTCTTCCTCCGCGCCGTTTTCGCCTTCGCCGTCGTCGTGCAGGTAGGCGGTCTTCTCGAGCAGCAACTCTTCGATCCGCTTCCGTCCTGTTCGTCGCACGGTGATCGCGAGCCGCGGTAGCTCGAGTTGCGCGCCTGATTGCGGCAGGTATCCGAGCCGGTTGAAGACAAGGCCGCCAATCGTGTCGATCCCGTCCGCCTCGAGTTCGAAACCGAGATGCTCTGTCAGGTCATCGAGACGCGCATTTCCGCTCACCAGGATCCGTCCATCTTCCAGCGGCTCTATGTAGAGATCGGCGTCGCCGAGCGGCGCGGCGTCGCTGATGATTTCCTCCACGATGTCGCTTGTCGTCACGATTCCTTCCGTTCCACCGAATTCATCGACCACGATGGCGAGACCCTGCGGGTGCGAGAGAAAGCTGCGGAGCAGATTCATCGCCGGCATCGTTTCCGGAACGAACGACGGCGGATCGACCACTTCGGTGTAATGCTCGCTCGGATCGAGCAGGAAACGTTTCACATCGAGGATGCCCACGATCTGGTCCGGCGTGTCCGCGTAGATCGGCACGCGCCGATGCCGTTTCGTCTTCAGCTCCGCGATCGCCTCTTCATTGGTAAGCTCATCCGGGAGCGCGAAGGTATCGACCCGCGGCGTCATGCAATCCTTCGCCGTCTTGTCGCCCAGTTTGATGATCTCCTGGATCATCTCGCCTTCCGCTTCGTGCAGCGTTCCTTCCTCCTCGCCCATCTCGACCAGCGTCTCGAGTTCCTCATCGCTGATCGCAGCGCGGGTCGCTAGCGCAGGCGTGAATTGCCTAACGAGTGCTTCGCTGATCTTCTCCAGCACGCTGCCGACGCGGTCGAGCAGCGGCATGACCGCGCGGAGGATGAACACGCCGATGGTGGAGAGTCGGTAAGGTGCGGAAAGCGCGAGCAGCTTCGGGATTAAATCGCAGACCAGCACGACGACGGCGAAAATCAGGATAGCGGCGAGCCATTGCGGCACGTTGCGGCGCGCGAGCGGGCCCTCCCAGAGCAGGACGAAGCACAGGATGATGAGCGGCACGTTTACCATCACGTCCGCGAGGAGCAGGACGTTGAGGACGCGCCGTGGATGATCGCGGAACGCCTTGATGAAATTCTTTAGCGAAGGATGCGCTTCCTCGAGGCGGCGAAGCTGGTGCGCCTTGAGCGCGAAAAGGGCGGTCTCCAGCCCGGAGAAGATCGCGGAAAAGAAGATCAGAATGCTGATGACCAGCAGGAGCAGGAGCAACGCGGTCATGCCGCGCTCTGCCGGTGCGTGCATTGTTCTGGCGGCTGAAGCACGCGTGCCGGTTTGCCCCTCATCTCAGACAGCGGCAAGCTACCGCTCCGATGAGTAAAGGCGAGAGGATTTCACGCTTCGTGGCCGAGCTGGAGGGCACTGCACCCGAAGGCGCCGTCGGCGGAATCGCGCAGCACCCATGCTATCGCGGTTTCTTCCGTTGCTGGAACGAGCAGCGCTACTACGAAGCGCATGATGTCCTGGAGCATCTTTGGCTCGAGACGGAATCGGAGGACGCGGATTACTTCAAAGGACTCATTCAGGCTGCCGGCGGCTTCGTGCATTTGCAGCACCAATACCGTGAGCCGACCCATCGTGTGCACGGACGGCGGCTCAAACCGGCGGTGCGTCTGTTCCGTCTTGCGCAGGCCAACCTCGCCCGCTACGCGCCCGTGCGACATGCCTTCGACGTCGCTGGATTGCTCGCGCTCGTTCAGCAACAGGTCGACGCGATCGTGCAATCAGACTTCACGCGCAATCCGTGGTCGCCGCAGAACGCGCCGAAGCTCTCGCTAGGCGATTGAGCGGTCGCGCGAGAGGCGTTCGCTGATCCACACCGCGAGGAACGAGATCACGATGCAGATCCCGACGAGTCGCCACGCGATCGCGTCTTCGCCGAGTTGCACCGCCTCATAGATCCTGAGCGAAAGCGTGGTTGTCTTCCCTGGAATGTTGCCGGCGACAAGGATCGTCGCGCCGAACTCGCCAATCGCGCGCGCGAACGCGAGCACGACGCCGGCCCAGATCCCACGCGCTGCGAGCGGCAACGTCACAGAGAAGAAAACGCGCATCGTTCCCGCGCCGAAGATCCGCGCCACATCTTCGAGATCGCGCTCCACGCTTTCGATGCCGAGACGCGCTCCACGCACGAGCAGCGGAAACGACATCACCGCGCTTGCGATGACCACCGCTTTCCAGGTGAAGGCGACGTCGATATTCAAGCGCTCGTGCAGGAAGGCACCGAGCGCGCCACGGCGGCCGAGCAGCTTGAGCAGGATCAATCCGGTCGCGACCGGCGGAATCACCAGCGGCACGGTGACGATCGCTTCCACCAGTGTCTTGCCACGCCAGCGTTTCCGCGCGAGGAACCAGGCGAGCGCCAGCCCCGGCGGCGTGATCAGCGCGACCGCGAGCGTGCAGACCGCGAGCGTGAACCAAATAACGCGCCACTCTTCAGTCATATCGAAGTCCGCTCAGTGCTTCACGAGGAAGCCGAACTTCTCGAAGACGCGCAGCGTCTCGTCGCTCGCCAGATAATTGAGGAACTTCTCCGCACCTGCACTGCGCTTCTCCTGCTTCACGAGCGCGACCGGATAATTGATTCGCGGCGCCTCCCCCACTGGGACGATGAAGATGATTTTCACCTTCTTCGAACGTTCGCCGTCGCTTCTGTAGACAAACGCGACATCTGCGTTGCCTGCTTCCACCACTGCGAGCCCGGCGCGCACGTTGTCGGTTGGCACGATTTTCGGTTCGAGCTCGGCCCAAAGTCCCTGCTTCTCAAGATACGCACGGGTGTAAACACCGACCGGCACCAGCTTCGGATCACCGACTGCGATCCGCGTTACCGAAAGAAGATCGCGAGCGCTCTTGAGCTGAAGATTGCTCCCGTTCGGCGCGACGATCACGAGGACGTTGGAGAGAAGATCGCGGCGTGATCCCGATTCGATCCGGCCGCTCTGCTCGAGGCGATTCATCTGCGCGTCATCCGCGGAAAAGAAAATCTCGGCCGGCGCGCCTGCCTCGATCTGGCGCGCCAGAGTGGTCGAGGCAGCGAAGTTAAAAAGAACGTGATCGCCGGTCTGCTTCTCGAACCTCATCCCGATTTCTCTGAGCGCGTCGGTCAGGCTCGACGCCGCGTACACGCTGATCTCCTCCGCACGCGCGAGGGTCGCGAAAAAAAGCGCGATTAAAATAAGGATGGAACGCATGCGCGCAGTTTCCATGGGGTGGGCAGCGTTTCAACTGCGAGTGCGCGAGGGCCGGCGTGCGTTAGGTTTTGTGATGGCACAGCGCAACCGCCTGGCTAACGAGAAGTCGCCCTACCTCCTGCAGCACGCCGACAATCCGGTCGATTGGATGCCCTGGGGTGAAGAGGCCTTTGCGAAAGCGCGCGCCGAGAACAAGCCGATCTTCCTCTCGATCGGCTACTCGACCTGCCATTGGTGCCACGTCATGGCGCACGAGTCCTTCGAAGACGACGCCACGGCCGAGATCATGAATCACGAGTTCGTGAACGTGAAGGTCGACCGCGAAGAACGGCCCGATGTCGACCGCGTTTACATGACCTTCGTGCAGGCGACGACCGGACATGGCGGCTGGCCGATGAGCGTGTGGTTAACTCCGGAACTGAAACCGTTCGTCGGCGGAACCTATTTTCCGCCGGAGGATCGCTACGGCCAACCCGGCTTCAAGCGCGTGCTGCAACGCATCGCCGGTGCCTGGAAGCAGGACAGCGCGAAGATCGCGGAGCAGGGGACGCGGATCATCGAAGCACTCAGCGAAGCGGCGGGTGCGAGCGCCGGCGCGGCCGGTGCAGTCGATCCCGCGGTGATCGAGCAGGCCTACGAGCAAATCGCGCGGAGTTATGATGCACACGAAGGTGGTTTCGGCAGCGCGCCGAAGTTTCCACGGCCCGTGACGCTCAACTTTCTCCTGCGCGTGTATGCGCGCGATCCGCAAAGCGCGATGGGCAAAAACGCGC
>JBJMWV010000142.1:0-4991 GCA_045809985.1 Chthoniobacterales bacterium
AACAATATCCATACACGAATCTCTACAGAAATACCAATACTCTATATTGACCGGACGGCGAAGCGCGAAGCCCACCAACGCCTAACCCAAATTCATGCATTACCGCGCGACGGCCCTGATCAGTGAACTCCGTCTGCAGTCCCATCCCGAAGGAGGATTTTTCAGGGAGATTTTTCGATCCTCGCACGACGTGCAGCCACTGGATGAGAGATCAGCGCGTTCCGCGTTGACGACGATTTACTACTTGCTCATCAAGGGCCAGCACAGCCGCTGGCACCGAGTCGCGTCGGATGAAGTCTGGCACTTCTATGAAGGAGATGCACTCGTGGTCTACTGGATCGATGGTCAGGACGTGGTGCATGAAGAGACGCTCGCAACGCATACTCCAAATGCGCAGCCGGTGTGCGTGGTTCCGGCGCGGTGCTGGCAGGCAGCCAAGCCTCTCGGAGAGTATAGCATGGTGGGCTGTACTGTCGGTCCCGGTTTCGACTTCCAAGACTTCGAGATGATCTCCGAAGGCTCAGCAGTCTTCGCACACATCAACTCGCTGGATACTGCGCTTGCCGACCTGATCTAGCGGGAAGCAGGAGGAGGCGAGTCCGGTGAATCCTTGGGCTTTCTTCCGAGGTCCCACGGTTAGTTCATCGAGCCTAACCTGAGGTCACAATCGTTAGTCGCGAGCAGAGCCTTCGAATAGATCATGGGCGGAGCACGACTAATCCTTTCCTATGAAAAAGGTTATGAGCTTAGTGATAGGCTGTTCGCTCGCGTGGGCTGGGATCTCGATGGCGCAACAGCCGGAGGCTTCGCCCTCACCGGCGGAGAACAAGAAGCAGGGCCGTGGCAAGCCGGCGGCAGAAGCGGAGCACGGTCGCGCGCAGGCGCAGCCCGATCAGCATGCGGCACAGTCGGCCACACAACCGCCGACGAACCCGAAACAGGAGCGTGGTCAGAAGCACGCCACGCCGACGGAGGCGACCGCCGCGAATCAGTCCGCGGCAGGCGCTACTCCCGCGCCGACTCCGGGTGGACACAAGGGCAATCAAAAGCACGAGGCGCAGCAGTCGACGGCTCCCGCCGCGCATGGGGAGAATCCTTCGGCACAACCGGGCAGTAGCGTAGTTCCGGCGATGACTCCGCAGGCCCAAGGCCGCGGGAAGGGTGCGAAGGATCGCGCGGACAAGGCGAAGGCGAGGCCGAGCCCAAGTTCGACAGCGGCGGCGGCAGCAGCCACTGCGACGCCGAAAGCTAGTGCTACTCCGGCAGCTAGTGCTACCGCGGCAGCGACTGCAACACCGACGATAAGTGCTACCGCGACGGCGAGCGCATCCCCAGGCAAGGCAGCAACGACGTCTACCGCGGCGCCGCAGACGAACGCGACCGCGACCCCTTTCGCATCGCCGTCAGCTTCGCCAGCAGGTGCGGCGGCAGCATTGCCAACACCTAAGCCGAACACTGCCGCAGCAACGAAGAAGCCTGCGCCGCAGCAGGTGCAGGAAATTAAGTCACAGAATGCGAGCTTCCGCGCGCAGCCGCGTCCGCAAGAGGTGCCGGCAGTTACCTACAATCCGCAATATCGGATCCAGGGAGCTGACCAATGGCGCGCTCCGCAGTATGAAGTCTTCCGCAGTTATCGCCCGGAGCGGCATGACGAAGGCTGGTATCACTCGCATTACAGTCGCGTGGAGCAGATCGGTGGCGGCTGGTATTACTGGAACAACGGTTACTGGTATCCGGCCTGGGGTTATCGTCCGCACGAGGAATACTATGCCTATGACGGTCCGATCTACGTGGGTCGACGCGCTGAGCGTGCGGACCAGGTGATCGCCGACGTGCAGGTTGAGCTGAAGCACATGGGCTATTACAAGGGCGAAGTGGACGGCTTGGTCGGGCCGCTGACGCGCGAAGCGTTGCGTGAGTATCAGGACGACTCCGGGTTATACCAGACCTCGGTAATCGATGAGCCGACTCTGGAGTCGCTCGGCCTAGCTTCCTAAACACAAGCTAGCAGGAGTAACTAAGGTAAAGCCGCCGGGGCCGTGAAGGTCTCGGCGGCTTTCTAGTTTTGTGGCTAGCTCCGTCGCGCCCTGCGGATGACCGAGACGTCGGAGAACTGCTTCTTCCGCTCCGCGGTGTAGTGCCACCACGGCCGAGCTGGTGCGCCTTCCATGAAGCGCACCGCGGAAATGAAGGTATCAAGAACGCATGGGTCCTGGCGCGCGCGTGTCCGCTCGCAGAGCGCCAGGTAAAGCGCGTGCGGCGCGCGGCCAATCAGATCCTGCGGACGCCGAATGCCAATTGAGCGCAGATCGCCTGCGATTGATGCGCCGATGTTCGGGATTTCTTCGAGCGCGGTTGCGGCTCGTGCGTTCTTCGCCTTTCGAGTCGTCCGCTTCCGCATCTCGCCGTCCGCTATGGAAGAACGACGCCGACTGCGAGAAGCGCGAATGCGAGCGTACAACGCGCTCATCGCGCTGTTGTATTCTTCCCGCGCTTCACATGGCAAGCACGTGCCGCAGCCGCGGCCCGGTCAGCGCCCGAGCGGGGTGGTCACGTTCGTCCCGGCCGGCGGTGTGAAGTTGAAGGTCGCCGGGTCGATCGGTGCGCGGCTTTCGTTCGTGTAAGTGGTCACGATGCGGTCGCCGTTTGGCTGGAACATTTCCGTCCGCTCGACTTGCAGCGCTTCGTTGAAGTGGATGATGAAGCGCTGGAGCATGCGCTTCATCGATGGATGTTTCGGCAGCAGCTCGAGGGTGTAGGCGCTGCCTTCATGTGCGCCGCTGATCGTGTAGGTGTTCTCCACGCCTTCGAGATTCAGGCTCGCGGTGATGGCGGCGATGCCGGCGTCGAGCGGACCGCGTCGGCCTAACGAGTAGTGCTCAGCGGATTGGAACTTCGGGTAATAGATCCAGAGCTGCTGACCATCGCTCACGGTCAGACTCGGCGAATTGCCTTTCACTTCGCGCTTAAACTTATTCGGCGCCTGGAACCAGACTTTGCCGGAACTGACGACCGGCTTGTTCATCATGCGGAGCGTTTTCTCTTCCTGGAAATCGGCCTGCACTTGCGGCGCGCTCGCGCGCTTGTCGCGGATGCGTCCGAGGAGCGCTCTGAGATCGTTAGGCGCGAGTGGCTCGGCTCTCACTTCGTTGAGAGAGCAGAGGAGGAGGACGAGGAAGATTGTCCGGCGGCTAAACATGCTCAGGAGTTTGGACGGTACTTTCTGATTCCTGTTCGCGCCAAGTCTTTGGTTCAGCTGCAGCCGTCGCGGGCAAAAGGAAGAAGACGGTGGCGAGGAGACTGCAAGTGAGTCCGATCGCGCAGGCGGTGCCGAGGCCGGCGAGCGTCGGATTATTAGCGAGGCCTAACGAGCCGAAGCCGACAATTGCCGTCATGCCCGCGAGGATGACGGGCTTCACCACACCGGCGACATCGTGCTCGAGATCGCGCGCTTTTTGCCAGACGAGGATGACGTAAATGCCGTAGTCTACGCCGATCGCAAGGACGAGACGGAAGGCGAGGACGTTGAGGAGATTGAGCGGGATGTGGAGCAACTTCATCGTGGCGATCATCGCGGTGACGGCGAGGACGAGCGTCGCTATCTGGATGAGCCAGAGGCGCAGGTCGCGGTAGAGGATCGCGAGGAGCGAGGCGTCGAAGAGCGCCATGAAGGCGCTGATCACGATGAGCTGATGGTGCGACCAGGGGATCAGATCCGTGAGAGTGAAGCTCCAACCGGAGAGAACCATCGGCACGCCCACGACAGGCAACTCGCGCATCAGCATTTCCTTTTGTGCCTGCGTGGTGATCGGCTCGTGCGTCGTGACGAAGCCGGTGCTGAGCAGGGGATCGTGCGCGAAGTAGCGATCGACGAGGAACCACCAGCTCGATGTCTCGGGCAGGAGTTTGCGCCAGTCGGGGATCGGCTCGCGTGGATTCGTCAGGCGCTGGAGTTCATCGAGCAGAGTGACGCCCGAGGCGAAGGTCTCCGGACTGAATCCTTCCTGCTCGACTGCCGCCTGTAACGACTGCCGCGCGGCGCCGATGTCTAACGAGCGGAGCTTCTCGCGATTAGTCGTTAGGCGCTGTGGCGAAAGAGCGAGTGCGGCGGGCGTGGAGTAGCTCTTGATTGTGCCGGCGTCCTGAAGCTCCTGCCAATGCGCGGCAACCTTCTGCCACGAGTCGTGCAGTTGCTGCTCGTTCTGCGCGTGCACGATCCCGATCGCCGGCTCCCAGCGCATCGGCATCTTGTTCATGATGGTGTGGAGCGCGTAGCTCGCGTCGCTTTGCTTCGGCTCCATCGATTCCGTGCTGGCGTCGAAGACGAGCGGCGGCTTCGGCGAAATCGCGATCGCGGCTAGCAGGAGCAGGATCGGCGTGGAAATCGTGAGCATGATCGCCGGCCGACGCACGCACCACCGCACGTAGCGTTTCACGAAAAGGAAGATCCAATCGTGTTTCTGCGGATGACTCGAGTTTGGCAGGAAGATGAAGAAGATCGACATCATGAAGATGCCGGCGAGGAAGATGCCGATCGCGATCAGCACGCCGAGCTGCGTGAAGCCCGGCGACTTCGCGAGCAACAGTGCCATGAATCCGACGGCAGTCGTTAGCGCGCCGAAGAAGACCGCGCGGCCCAGATTCCGGATCGCCGTATCGACGGCGCTCACATGATCTTCGCCATCGTCGCGGGCCTGTTGGTACCGACCGAAGATCAGGATCGCGAAGTCGACACCGAGTCCGATCAGGATGGCGCAGAAGCCGACCGTCACCATGTTCAGCTCGCCGAAAATCAGGAGCCCGGCGGCGAGCGCGACGAGGCAACAGAGCAATAGAGAGAAGCCCATGCCGATGAGCGGCAGCCAGCGATTGAAGCCAAACCAGAAGACCGCGCCGACGAGCACGATCGATCCGAGGATCGTGATGATGATGTCGTGTCGCATGCTGAGCGAAATCTCTGCGACATAGGCCGAGCGGCCGGTGACGAGAAT
>JBJMWV010000143.1:0-10358 GCA_045809985.1 Chthoniobacterales bacterium
GATCGCCGCGTTGCACGACAGCGGCGTCACAGGCCTGACGATCGTCGGTAATAACGCTGGCGTCGATGACTTCGGGATGGGCGTCCTTTTGCAACGTCGCCAGGTGAAAAAGGTGATGGCGTCATACGTCGGCGAGAACAAGGAGTTCGAGCGGCAGGTCCTTTCCGGCGAACTAGAGCTTGAGCTGATTCCGCAGGGCACGCTTGCGGAGCGTTTACGCGCGGGCGGCGCGGGCATTCCCGGCTTCTACACGCGCACAGGTTTCGGAACAAAGCTGACCGAAGGCAAAGAGACCAAGAAGTTCGACGACAAGGAATACGTCCTTGAACCCGGCATTCGCGCCGAAGTCTCAATCGTCAAAGCTTGGAAGGGAGATAACTCGGGTAATCTCATTTACCGAAAGACGTCGCGGAACTTCAACCCGATGATCGCGACCTGCGGCAAAGTCTGCGTCGCCGAAGTCGAGCAGCTCGTGGAACTCGGCGAGCTTGATCCTGACCAGATCCATACGCCCGGGATTTTTGTTGATCGCATCATCCAGGGCGATAAGTACGAGAAGCGAATAGAATTCCGCACCGTACAGGGTGCATCCGTTGCGAAGGCAGGCTCCGGCGTCCGTGACCTGCTCGCGAAACGCGCGGCGCAAGAGCTACGCGAAGGCTACTACGTCAATCTCGGCATCGGCATCCCAACGCTCGTTGCGAACTACATTCCCGAAGGAATGCACGTCACGTTACAATCGGAAAACGGCTTGTTAGGTATCGGCCCATTCCCCCAGCCCGGCGAAGAAGATCCGGACCTAATCAATGCGGGCAAACAAACGATCACGACGATGCCCGGCTCCGCCTTCTTCTCCAGCGCAGATTCGTTCGGGCAAATCCGCGGCGGTCACATTGATCTCGCGATCCTCGGCGCCTTCGAAGTGACCAACAGCGGCGACATCGCGAACTGGATGATTCCCGGCAAAATGGTCAAAGGCCCGGGCGGCGCGATGGACCTTGTCGCCGGCGTAAAGCGCGTCGTCGCCGTGATGGAACACACTTCGAAAGACGGCACGCCGAAGATCCTAAAGGAATGCACCCTGCCCATCACCGGCAAAGGTGTAGTTAATCTCATCATCACCGAGCTTGCTGTCTTCGGAGTAAAAGAAGGTGGCGGCCTGCGCCTGATCGAACTGCAGCCCGGCGCGAATCTTGACGACGTTCGCAAGAAAACCGGCGCGCCTTTCGAGGTCGCGCTTAAGAGCTGACTCAGCGCGTCGTGGCTTCCTCGCGTGGACAGAGCAACACGAGCACTGACGCGACTGTCCAGCACGCGATCATCAAAAGGAACCCAGTGTTAAACGAGCCGCTCTGCTGACTTAAGTTGCCAACCATCTTAGGACCAAAGAAACCGCCGATGCTCGCGGTGCAGTTAATGAAGCCGACGGCCGCTGCGGCTGCCGAGCGGGTAAGGAACGCCGAAGGCAATGCCCAGAAGGATGGCAGGTAGGCCACCGTGCCGAAGCCAAGAACAGTAAAGAGCGCGACAAGGACTGTGTTTGAGTGCGGGAGAAAGAACCACGCTGACAGTGCGACGGCAGCGGTAAGTTGCGGGATGGCGAAATGCCAGCGGCGTTCGCCAGTGCGATCCGAGCTCCAGCCTAGCCACAACATTCCTATAAGACCCGCGCCGAAGATGAGCGGACCAAACCAGCTAACTTTCAGCACGCTCCAGTTGGTGAGGCGTTGCAGCATAGTCGGCTCAAAGAACCAGAAGGCATAGCCGCCGCTATAGGTAAAGAAGAGGCCCGCGGTGAGAATGAGCACCGCTGGATGACAGAGCGCCTGCCAGACACTTATCTGTTCGGCATGACCTTTCGCCTCGCGCTCTTCAGCCAGTCGCGCGGTGATCCAGTCGCGCTCCTCCGGAGTTAACCACTTGGCGTCGTTAGGCCGATCCGGCAGATAGAAGAGCGTCGCGACTCCTAGCAGGACAGCTGGGATTCCTTCGAAGAGAAACAACCAACGCCAGCCAGTTATGCCTAGCCAGCTAACACCTAGAATCATCCCCGCGATCGGGGCGCCAATGATGAAGCCAATCGGAATCGCCGACATGAAGCGCGCGACGGCCTTGCCGCGATCCTGGTAGATGAACCAGTGCGACAGGTAGACAATCACGCCGGGAAAGAACCCAGCTTCCGCGGCGCCAAGTAGAAAACGCGCGCCGTATAGCTCGAGCGGTGTCCGGACGAAGCCGGTCAGCGCAGTTAGCAGGCCCCACGTGATTAAGGTCAACGCGAGCAAGCGTCGGGCGCTCCAGCGCTCGACTAATAACGCGCCGGGAATCTGCAGGCCGATATAACCGATGAAGAAAATTCCGCTTGCAGTTCCGAACACAGAGTCGCTCAGGCCTAGATCGCCTTTCATTCCGAGCGTGGCGTAGGCGATGTTCGTCCGATCAAGATAGTTCGCGACGTAGAGAAGGAAGAGGAACGGCAGCAGCCGCCACGCGATGCGATTGCGCGCGCTCGCGCCAACATCTATCGCCGCTGAAGCCATGGTGCGCGCATCATAGCCACGAGACTGATGCTGCCAATTGCAATCCCCGTTCGTATAACCCTTGAGGATTACGTTCCCCAACCCTCCGCATCCTGTTAAATCTCATGCTCTTATGATGACACTCGAACACCCCCTCGATGACGAGTCGCGCTCGTTCCTTTCTGCCGTGGAAGAATTCGGCCGGACCGAAGTCGCGCCACATGCCGACCAGTGGGATCATGATGAGCAACTGCCGCGGGAGATCTTCACGAAGGCGGGCAAGCTCGGGATGATGGGCATAGTCGCGCCGAAGGAATACGGCGGCCGCGGCTTGAGCTACGTTACCGCCGCGCTCGCGGTAAAGGAGTTGGGAAAACAATGCGCCTCCCTAGCGATGGACATCGCCGCGCACAACGCTCTCGCGGTTGGCCAGATCAACCTTTTCGGCACCGAGGAGCAGAAGCGCGCGTATCTGCCACGCCTAACGAGTGGTGAATGGATCGGCGGCTGGGGTTTGACCGAGCCGAATGCGGGCAGCGACACGGGTGGGATCGAGACGAAAGCGGAGGCGCATGGCGATCGTTGGCAGATCAACGGGATGAAACATTTCATCACCAGCGGACGCGTCGCGGACCTCCTCATTGTCATTGCGACGACCGGCAGGAGCGATGCAGGCAAGAACGAGATCAGCGCGTTCATCATGATGAAGGATCAGGTCACGCCGGTGCGAAAGATTCACACCTACGGGATGCGCGCGAGCGAGACCTCTGAGTTGCGCTTCACAAACTCGAAAGCAGAGATCCTGGGCGAGCGCGGCCGGGGACGTGAGCAAGCGCTCACTGTCTTGGATCGCGGGCGCATCAGCATCGCGGCGCTCGCGGTTGGCATCGCGGAGGCGGCATTCGATCGCGCGAACTCCTATGCGAACGAGCGCAAACAATTCGGTCATCCGATCGGGAACTTCCAGGCGGTGCAATGGATGTTGGTCGACTCGGCGATGGAACTTGAAGCGTCGGAAGTGATGACGATGCACGCCGCGCATCTGCAGGACCAAGGCATGAACAGCACGAAGGAATCGGCGATGGCGAAGCTCTTCGCCTCGGAATCAGCGGTGAAGATCTGCGATCGCTCCATGCAGATCCACGGCGGCTACGGCTACAGCCGCGATTTGCCGATCGAGCGCTACCTGCGCGACGCGAAGCTGTGCACGATTGGCGAAGGAACGAGCGAAGTGCAGCGACTCGTCATCGCGCGCCATGTTCTGAAAGAAGCGAAGCCGCTCAAGCTCGCCCATCGCGAGCCGCGGAATCCGAATGCTTGAGTGCGCCGAGCTGTTTCGTTTGAATGAGAGGATGAACATGCGACTGACACTTTGCTGCGCGGTGGTTTGTCTTTTCGCGCTCGGCGCGCGCGCTGCCGAACCAGGAAGCTGGGCTGGCGAATACACGGACAAGAAGTTCCTAAACGGAAGCGCGACCTTTCAGCTCTCGATCGAGCAATCCGGAGGTAAGACTCAGGTAAGCTTCGATGCCGTGAACAATGACCGCGGCGGTTGCGCGCCGGAGGCGCAAGGCATGGCGACCGCGAGCGGCAAAGACAAGCTCACCTTCAACTTTCGCGACAACGAGGGGAATGCCGGGACCGGCACGATCACCCGTTCTGGCGATGACGTTGTCGTCTCACTCAAAGCGACAAAAGTCGCGAAGCAGGACTGCACGAAGTTCTACCGCGACAACATTCGGCTGAAGCGAGCAAAGAAGTAGTCGTTAGACCATCGGACGAAAACGCCCAACTACTTCCTGCAGGCGTTCGCTGATCTGGCCTAACGAACAGACTTCCACCGCTTCCATCAACGCCGGGAAGCAGTTCTCGTCCGCCTCGACAATGGCCGCGAGCTTATCAAGCGCTTGCTCGGCTTTGCGCGCGTTCTTGGCTTTGAACTTCTTCAGGCGATCGACTTGCAGCTGCTGCCGCGCGGCGGGTGTGCGCGCGAGTTCGAACTCCGGCATCTCCTCGTCTTCGTTGCGATACTTGTTCAGCGCGACGACCGGGCGCGTGCCGTCGTAGATCTGTTGCTCGTAACGATGCGCGGCGTTTTGGATTTGGCTGCGCTGATAACGATTCTCGACTGCGGCGAGCACGCCGCCGAGGCGTTCGATTTCGCGGAACTCTTCGAGGATCGCGGCTTCGACTGCGCGCTCGACCGCTTTCATGCCCGGCGAACCGCTCAGCATGTTCATGGTGTGTTTAAAGATGCCGGATTCCTCGAGCAGGATGGCCTGACTGTGCGCGGAGAGGCGGATCCATTCTTCGCTCGGCGTGGTGAATGGCTCGTCGGCGCTATTCGAGTGACACGAGTTCGTGCCGTTCATGTAAGCGAGCATCAGCTCGGCGGCAGTTCTCGTTAGGTTATTGCGGAACTCGGCGGCGATGAGTGAGCGGCCGCTGGTCTGCGTGTGAACTTTGTAGAGCTGCGCTTTCGGTCCGGCGCCGAAAACTTCCCGCATTCCGATCGCCCAGATGCGCCGCGAGACACGGGTGAGCGCGATGTATTCCACGTCGAGGCCGCAATCGAGGAAGAAGGACAAACGCGGCCCGAACTCATCCGCTGACATGCCGCGCGCCGCCATCATTTCCGCGTAAGCGAAACCGTTCGAGAGCGTGTAGGCCGCCTGTTGCACGGGCGTCGAGCCCGCTTCACCGATGTGATAGCCGCTGATCGAAACCGGATACCAGCGCGGCATGTGGCGCATCGTCCACTCCATCATGTCGGCGAGGAAACGGAGTGACGCTTCGACCGGGAAGATTGTTTCGTTTTGCGCCTGAACTTCTTTGAAAATGTCGGCTTGGATGGTGCCGCGGAGTTTCGGGATAACGTCCGAACCGAAGCGACGCACCGCGGCCGCGATATACATCGCCATCATGATCGGCGCCGGGCCGCTGATCGTCATCGACGCGGAGAAATCGGGCGAGCCGAGATCGAAGCCGTCGTAAAGCCGCACCATGTCTTCGACCGTGTCGATCGCGACACCGCCTTCGCCGATCTTGCCGAAGACACCATCCGCGTCGGAGTCGATGCCATAGAGCGTCGGTCCGTCGAAAGCCGTGCTGAGGCGCTTCGATCGCTGATGCGCGCTAAGGAAATGGAAACGCTTGTTCGTATCCTCCGCGAGCATCAATCCGGAGAACAAACGCGTGGGCTCTTCGGCTTGCTGCGGATTGCGAATCGTCTCCGCGACGCGGTTCGTCTCCTTCGCCCGCGCGGACGAACCGTTGCCGTTCGCATTTCCGTTGCGGCTTCCGTTCAGTCGCGACTTTCGCCCGTCGCCGTTTTTCTCGTAGGTGCCGGTCTCGATCGGCGCGTCCTGCCACGGCTCGAGATACATCTCGCGATAAGCGCCATTCAAAAACGGGAACTCGCCGGGCAAACCGTCGCCTAACAAGTAGCGCGTGATGTCGCCGACATCATCGATTTCCGGGAGCGCGAGCCGCGGCAACTTCAAACCGGTCGGCGAAATGCCGATCTTGATGTTCCGCTTGATCTCGTTCCAGCGGTCGAGCATCTGCTTGCCGAACTGTTCGTCCGTGCGCGCACGCTTCACTTCTTTTTCGACGAAGCTGTTATAGTCCTCTACCGCTTCGACCACGCGTCCTAGTTTGCTCATCGTTTGCCTTTCGTTGCGCTGACTGGTTCACGCGTCAGCAAATCACAAAGCTCATCCACGCCACGATCGCGGTGGCGTTTCGCGACCGTCGAAATCACGATCTGCTCGCGTTTGTTTTCGCCGAGACGCCGTTCAATCTCGTTCATCGCCGTCTTCGCACGGTCGAGGTCGCTCTTGTTCACGACCACAATGTCTGCGAGGTCGAGCATCACGATCTTCTGCAATTGCAGACGTGCGCCGTAGTCGGGATTCATCACCATGACGGTCTGGTCGACCAGCTTGCTGCGGAACGGCATCGCTTCCTGGCCAGTGCCGACGGTCTCGATGATGACGTAGTCGAATCCGCTCTGCGCGAGTAGCTCGAGGCAATCTTCCGTCGCGGGCGACAACCCGCCGGCCTGTCCGCGCGTCGCCATGCTCCGCATGAACACGCGATCATGCTGCGAGTTAATCATCGTCGCGCGATCTCCGAGCAATGCGCCTTCACCGACGACGCTCGGATCATGCGAGAGAATCGCGATGCGCGAATTCGCGTCGCGATGCAGCAGCCGAAGCACGAGCTCATCGATCAACGTCGTCTTCCCCGCGCCGCCCGGCCCGGTGAAGCCAATGACTTTCGTCTGATTGCTCTTCGATTTCCTACTTCCTACTTTCGCTTTCCTACTTTTCCCCGCGTAGCCGTCCTCGATCTCCGTCAGCTTGCGCGCCAACTTCATCTCCGCGTCTGCGGTTGCGCGACGCTTGCGCGGCTTCGAGTACTCCTCGCGCACGTAATCACTCATCCCCGTCAGCGAAGTGCCGGCGAAGAAAATCTTATCCACCCCTCGCTTCTGCATGATGCGCTGATCGTCGTGCGTGATCGTCCCGCCGCCGCCACCGAAAACCTTAATGTCATCCGCGCCGCGCTTCTTCAATTGCTTCACCACTTCAGCGAAGAACTCGATGTGTCCGCCGTTGTAACTGGAGATGCCGACCGCCGCGACATCCTCCTGGATCGCCGCACGGACAATGTCCTTCACGTAGCGATGGAACCCGAGATAGACGACCTCAATCCCGTGCCGGATGAACTCGAGGTTGATGGTGTTGATCGCGCTGTCGTGCCCATCGCAAATCGGGACTGCGGTGAGGATGCGAACGGGGGCGGCCATAAGCCCGAAAGTTTAGCGGCGTTCCCTTGTCGGGCAATGCGTTTCCCGCCTAACCTCGCCCGATGCAGCGCGCCTTCCGAGCCATTTCGATCACCGGGCTGATCGTCGGTGCAATGGATATCACCTCGGCCTTGATCATGGCTCTCGCGCGTGGTGCGACGGCCACACGGCTCTTGCAGTTCGTGGCCAGCGGAGTTCTCGGACGACGCGCCTTTGATGGTGGACTCGCCACCGCCGCACTCGGGCTCGCGCTGCACTTCGTCGTCGCGTTCGGTGTTGTCATTGTGTTCTACCTCGCCAGCCGCAGCATCGCGGCGATTCGAGAGCATCCAGTCGTGAGTGGTATCGCCTACGGGTTAGTCGTGTATGCAGTGATGAACCTCATCGTCCTGCCACTCTCAGCCGCCAAACCGCGGCACGCTCTCGTTCCCGATCTGATCCAGATCGCGATTCACATGTTCATCATTGGTCTGCCGACGTCGCTGCTGCTGCGCCGCTTCTCTGGCGTGACTGGGCGGTGAGTGCTATTGCCACTGCGCTATGACTGACCCTCTCGATTTCTCCGGCAAAGTGGTGCTCGTGACTGGCAGTTCGCGCGGCATCGGCGCGGCTGTGATCCAGGCGTTCGGCGCGCGCAGTGCGCAGTGCGTCGTGAACTACGTGGCTGATGCGCAGGGCCAGAACAAAACAGAAGCGGAGCAGGTGGCGAGCGGATTGAACGAGCCGCTCGTCGTGCAGTGCGACGTGACGAACACCGACGAAGTCGAAGCGATGATGCAGCAGATCAACGAGCGCTTCGGCGGGCTCGACGTGCTCGTGAACAACAGCGGCATCATCCGCGATCGGACGATGAAGAAGATGACTTTCGAGGAATTCGAAGCTGTGGTGCGCGTGAATCTCGCCGGCACCTTCAACATGACGAAGCACGCCGCGACGATCCTGCGGCAAAACGGGCGCGTGATTAATCTCTCGAGCGTGAGCGGACAAATGGGCCTCTTCGGCCAGGCGAATTACTCCTCGAGTAAAGCCGCGATTATCGCGCTGACGAAAGTCTCCGCCCGCGAACTCGCGCGCCAGCAAATCACCGTCAACGCAATCGCGCCCGGGTTCATCGACGTCGGCATGAGCAAAGGCATGCCCGACGAAGTGACCGAGAACTTCAAGAAGCAGATCCCGCTCGGGCGCCTCGGCGACGCAGCGGAAATCGTCGACGCCGCGCTCTTTCTCGCCTCGCCGATGGCGAGCTATATCACCGGGCACGTTCTGAACGTGAACGGCGGTTATTATATGGGTTAGCGAAAATTCTTGAGCGGATTGGCACGAATCCGCGGAGTGAGCATGCGACCTGCTTTAGAGCAGGTATGCAACTCGCCAACCCCATCCACCGCCGAGTCGCTACTGGATCGAAACGCCCGTCGGCCAAGCCGGCGCACTCGGCGTCTCCAGAGGCGATCGCAGAGATCAATGCCTACATCGCAGTCCGCGATGAGCTCTTCGCCGACGCAGAATTGATTCGCACGATTGCGAAACTCGACAGCGCGACCTCCGCGAACGATTTCGTCCTGAACTCGCTCCGCATGGCCCGTTCGCCATATCAGGCGCAGTCGCTGCCGGAGCAGGACGCGAAACGCGAACGCACTCGTTGCGAGTTCGTCCGCGGCCGCATTGCGCAACTCCGCATGATGAGCGCGCCGGCGCCGCAGATGCGCGTCGCTTAAGCGAAGCGCTTAATCGCGACCCCAGATCATGGCCACGGAAGTCGTCAGGCTTCCGCCCATGTTAAAGGTCAGGAATTTCTTCGCGCCCTTAATCTGTCGCGCACCGGCTTGCTCAGTCAGGTGTTGGTAGGCTTCGTAGACCTGACGCACACCAGTCGCACCGACCGGGTGACCATCGCCGATTAAACCGCCGCCGGTGTTCACCGGAATCTCGAAGTCGAACTTGCCGCTCACCTTTTCGTTCCGCACTTGCGGTAGCGCGGTCGCGCCGCTCATCGCGAGCTCGGCGCCTTTGCCCTGTTCCGCGAGACCGAGAATCTCGTAGGCGCAGATCTCGGTGATCGAGAAGCAATCGTGCACTTCCACGCCGTGCATGTCGCGCGGCGTAAGGCCGTTCGTCATGCCGAATGCTTTCTCCGCGGCCTTCCGTGCGGTCGAGAACACCGGCGCGTCCTTTTTCTCGAGCGCGAGATAATCGGTCGTGCTGCCGAAGCCGAGCATGCGCGGATACTTCGATTTATCCAGCCCGTGCCGGTCCATGTATTTCTCGGAGACGAGCACGATCGCCGCGCTGCCATCGGTGATCTGCGAGCAATCTGAGATTCTGAGCGGCGGAGCGACGCTCGGGTTCTTGTCCGAGACTTGCGACGCGCAGTCGTAGGTGAGGTCGGCATCACGCATTTGCGCGAGCGGATTCAGTTTCGCGTGCGCGTAGTTCTTG
Organism: Chthoniobacterales bacterium; assembly: GCA_045809985.1. Classification (GTDB taxonomy): domain Bacteria; phylum Verrucomicrobiota; class Verrucomicrobiia; order Chthoniobacterales; family UBA10450; genus JACCTI01. The sequence goes on from JBJMWV010000143.1 coordinate 9,772, forward strand.
TAAGCGACCCACGCGAGCTGGTCCGGACTCGCGCCGTATTTGTCGATGTAGATCTGCGCGATGCGCCCGAACAATTTCGGGAACATGAAGTCGCCGTACTCCGGCTTTTCGATGTGATAATCCGCAGCTGCACCGAGCACATCGCCGCCATCGAGTGACGACATCGTCTTCTGCTGTTCCGCGCCCACGACTAGCACCGCATCGTAAAAACCGCCTGCAATCCACTGCGCGCCTAACAACACAGAAAGCGAACCGGACGCGCAAGCCGCTTCGGTATGCATCGTGGGAATGCCATGCAGCGCCGGATCGATCTCCGGCACAAACGCGCCGAGATGGAGCTGCTTCGTGAACTGGCCCGCGTTGAAATTTCCCACCGCGGCGGCCTCGATTTCCTTCGGATCAATCTTCGCGTCGGCGATCGCCTTCCTGCCTGCCTCGGTGATCAGGTCGCGGATGGTTTTGCCTTCCTTCTTCAGGTTGCGCTTAAAGTCAGTGCGGCCGCCGCCGAGGATGTAAACAGGTTCCATAGAAGAGGTGATTACCTACTCCAGTCTCCCCCACCTGTCATCCTGCGGAAGGGCGGAGCC